>NZ_AQPL01000514.1:0-11691 GCF_000395345.1 Cupriavidus sp. WS
GCGGGCCGGACGCTGCTGGCGCTCGCCGCCTTCGGGCGCGCGCGGCTGGCCGCCGCCCGCGGGGGCCGGGGCGCGGCCACGGCCGCCACCACCGCCACCGCCGCCATTGCCCTGGCCGCGGGCCTGCCGGCCCTTCTGGATCGGTTCGGGCGGGATCGACGGATCGACCTCGAAGCCCGGCAGCACGGTCTTTTCGATCTGGCGCTTGATCAGGCGCTCGATGTCGCGCAGCAGGCCGGCCTCGTCCACGCACACCAGCGAGATCGCCTCGCCCTCGGCGCCGGCGCGGCCGGTGCGGCCGATCCGGTGCACGTAGTCTTCGGGCACGTTGGGCAGGTCATAGTTGACCACGTGGGGAAGCTGGTCGATGTCGATGCCGCGCGCGGCGATGTCGGTGGCCACCAGCAGGCGCAGCGTGCCGGCCTTGAACTCGGTCAGCGCGCGCGTGCGCGCGGACTGGCTCTTGTTGCCGTGGATCGCCAGCGCCGACAGGCCGTCCTTGTCGAGCTGCTCGGCCAGGCGGTTGGCGCCATGCTTGGTGCGCGTAAACACCAGCACCTGGTGCCAGTCGTTCTCGCGCACGAGATGGGCCAGCAGTTCGCGCTTGCGCTCGCGGTCCACCGGGTAGACGCGCTGCGCCACCGTTTCGGCCGTGGTGTTGCGGCGCGCCACCTCGATCGAGGCGGGGTTGTCGAGCAGCCGGTCGGCCAGGCCGCGGATCTCGTCCGAGAAGGTGGCCGAGAACAGCAGGTTCTGGCGCTTCGGCGGCAGCACGTTGAGGATCTTGCGGATGTCGTGGATGAAGCCCATGTCGAGCATGCGGTCGGCTTCGTCCAGCACCAGGATTTCCACGTGCGAGAGATCGATGGTGCGCTGGGACAGGTGGTCCAGCAGGCGGCCGGGCGTGGCCACCACGATGTCGACGCCGCGCTTGAGCTGCTCGATCTGCGGGTTGATGCCGACGCCGCCGAACATCACCATCGAGCGCAGCTTGAGGTACTTGCCGTAGTTGCGCACGCTTTCCTCGACCTGCGCCGCCAGTTCGCGGGTGGGCGTGAGGACCAGGGCGCGCACCGGCAGGCGCTGGCCGCGCGCGGGTTCGCGGCTGGCCGGGGATTCGGACAGCAGTTGCAGCAGCGGCAGCGTGAAGCCGGCCGTCTTGCCAGTGCCGGTCTGCGCGCCGGCGAGCAGGTCGCCGCCCTTGAGGATGGCGGGGATGGCCTGCGCTTGAATCGGGGTCGGCGTGGTATAGCCCTGTTCGGCCACTGCACGCAGGAGCTTGTCGGACAAGCCAAGTTCGGAAAAAGACATGAATTGACGCTTCGGCCGCCCTTTGCGCACGCGGTGCGCCAATCGCGGGGGCGACGTGAGTGAGAAAACCGAAAACCGGCCAACACGGCCGGCGAAGCGAGGCGACTGCCCCCGCTTCTTTGGAGGAAAGACCGCTAGTGTAACAGCCTGGCGTCCGCGCGCAGGGGCCAACCTCGTTTGCGGCAAGATCCCGGCGCCGCCGCCCGCCGCGGCCCGGCGGGCAAACCCCGAAAAAAAGCGCCGCCCCCTGCGCTATGATGCTGCCAGCCAAGCCTTGCCCCGCCTGGCCCGTGGCCGCGGCGCGGGCGGGTGGCGGCGCATCCCCCCTCGCCCCCGGATGCAGACACGATGCGGTTCCGATTCATCGAAGACCAGGAAGTCACCCTTTTCACCGCCATCCCGGTGGGGATCGCCGCCGCCATCGTCACCACCCTGTTCAAGGAAGCGCTGGACGCCAGCGGGCTGGCCATGTTCGGCACGCGCGCCGACATCGTCACCGTGTTCGCCGGGCTGGCGCTGGCCTGGCGCGTGGCGATCCCGACGCTCGGCGGCGTGGTGGCGGGCCTGCTGCTGAGCGCCGCCGCGCGGCTCAACGCGGCCCAGCCCGGCGTGTCCGACTATATGGAAGCGGTGGCCAGCGGCACCGGACGCCTGCCGGTGCGCATCACGCTGCTGCGCGCGCTGTCCTCGTTCTGCTCGATCGTCACCGGCAGCTCGGTCGGCAAGGAAGGCGCCATGATCCAGCTCGCCGCGCTGTGCGGCTCGGTGTTCCCGTCGGCACGCGGGCGCCCGGGGCCGGACGGCGACACCAACCTGCGGCGCATGCTCACCGCCTGCGCCGCCGCGGCCGGGCTGGCCTCGGTCTATCACACGCCGCTCTCGGCGGCGGTGTTCGTCGCCGAGGTGGTGTTCGGCGCGGTGGCGGTGCAGCGGCTGATGCCGCTGTTCCTGGCCTCGGTGGCCGGCACCGTGGTCAGCCAGCTGCACGGCGGCCTGCAGCCGCTCTACCCGGGGCTGAGCGTGCCGTCGGACCTGCTGCACCCGCCGATGCTGCTGGCCGCCGCGCTGCTGGGCGTGCTCGCGGGCGTGGCCGGCGCCGGCTTCATGCGCGCCTCGAGCCTGGCCAGGGCCGCCTTCTCGCACGTGCCCGGCGGGCTGGTGCCGCGCCTGGCGCTGGGCGGCGCACTGGTGGGCGTGCTGGCGATGCGGGTGCCGGAGGTGGTGGGCAACGGCTACTACACCATCCAGTCCATCCTGCAGGCGCATGCGCTGAGCGTGCCGCTGGCGGCGGTGCTGCTGGCCAAGCTGGCGGCCACGGTGCTGAGCATGGGCTCGGGCGCGGTGGGCGGGGTGTTCACGCCGTCGCTGTTCGTGGGCGCGGCGCTGGGCCAGTTGCTGGCGCCGGCCGTGCCGGGCGGCGCCGGCGCGCCGCTGCTGCCGCTGGTCGGCATGGCCGCGTTCCTGGCCGCCACCAGCCAGGCGCCGCTGATGTCGGTGCTGATGGTGTTCGAGATGACGCTGGCGCCGGCGCTGCTGCTGCCGGGCATGATCGGCGCGGCGGCGGCGTACTACACCGCCTCGCGCTGCCAGACGCTGTCGCTCTACAGCGTGGTGGCCGAGCGCACCCAGGCCTCGGCCGCGGCCGAGCGCGCGCGCGCCCTGACGCTGGCCGGGCTGTGCGACCCGACCGACACCATCATCGGCCCCGACGCCACGCTCGCGCAGGCCAGCGACAAGTTCGCCGAGACCGGCACGCGCTATCTGTACGTGGTGTGCCCCGAGGGCCGCCTGCTCGGCGCGCTGTCGATCCACGCCGTGCAGCGCGCGCTGCGCGAGCAGCCGGGCGCGGCGCTGCCGGCACTGTGCGAGCGCGATTTCCCCACGCTGACGCCGGAGTCCCACCTGCCCGACGCGCTGCAGCTGTTTACCCACCACGCGCTCAACCGCATCCCGCTGGTGCGCGACGCGGCCGGGCGCGAGTTGATGGGCACGGTGTCGAAGCAGCGTGTGCTGCAAGAGGCATCCAGCTTGTTCTAGCGGCGGGCCCGCGGGGCGCCAGGGATGGCGCGAGCGGGTAGAATGGCGGGTTGCCCTTTGCTTGCCGAAGCCTTGCCGAGGCTGTTCCGAACCGTTCCCGAACCTCTCGCCGGAGCCCCCATGCCAGCCAACCGCGCCGCGCGCCGCGCGCCGACCATCCGCGCCTGTCTGCTTGCCGCCACGCTGGCCACGCTTGCGGCGGGCGCCGCCCTGTTGCCGGCCGGCGCGCTGGCGCAGGTGCCGCTGCGCGTGATTCCCGCCGACGCGGCGCGCGCGCAGCTGGTGCTGGCCACGCCGTCGGCCAGCGCGCCGCTGTCGGCCACGCTCGACGGCAAGGCCGTGGGCGTGGCGCCGGGGCTGCGGCTGTTCGGCACCGACAACCAGTTGCTGCCGGTCGCCGCGGTGGCCGGCCAGAAGCTGCCGGTGCGCTTCAGGCTCGATCTCTACGGCCAGTTGCTGACGGCGTGGGTGCTGAGCGAGCAGGAGCAGAAGGAGAAGGCGGCGCAGTGACCGCCGTCCGTGGCTGCCATTCGTGGCTGCAATCCGCGGCCACGACCGCATTCGTCCCCCAACCCTGATGCCCCCAGGTAAACCACTGAGACCGGCACCATGAAGAAAGTATTCATCAAGACCTACGGCTGCCAGATGAACGAGTACGACTCGGACAAGATGGTAGACGTGCTCCACGCCACCGACGGCCTGGAGAAGACCGACAACCCCGAGGACGCCGACGTGATCCTCTTCAACACCTGCTCGGTGCGCGAGAAGGCGCAGGAGAAGGTGTTCTCGGAGCTGGGCCGCATGAAGGCGCTCAAGGCGCTCAAGCCCGAACTGGTGATCGGCGTGGGCGGCTGCGTGGCCAGCCAGGAAGGCGCGGCCATCGTGCAGCGCGCGCCCTACGTGGACGTGGTGTTCGGCCCGCAGACGCTGCACCGCCTGCCCGAGATGATCAACCGCCGCCGCCAGACCGGCCGCTCGCAGGTGGACATCTCGTTCCCCGAGATCGAGAAGTTCGACCACCTGCCGCCGGCGCGCGTGGAAGGCCCGAGCGCGTTCGTCTCGATCATGGAAGGCTGCTCCAAGTATTGCAGCTACTGCGTGGTGCCCTACACGCGCGGCGAGGAAGTCTCGCGCCCGTTCGAGGACGTGCTGGCGGAAATCGCCGGCCTGGCCGGACAGGGCGTGCGCGAGGTCACGCTGCTGGGCCAGAACGTCAACGCCTACCGCGGCGCGATGGGCGGCACCAGCGAGATCGCCGACTTCGCGCTGCTGATCGAGTACGTGGCCGAGATCCCCGGCATCGAGCGCATCCGCTACACCACCAGCCACCCGAAGGAATTCACGCCGCGCCTGATCGAGATGTACGCGCGCTGCCCGAAGCTGGTCAACCACCTGCACCTGCCGGTGCAGCATGCCTCGGACCGCATCCTGATGGCGATGAAGCGCGGCTACAGCGTGCTGGAGTACAAGAGCATCATCCGCAAGTTGCGCGCGATCCGCCCGGACATGTCGCTGTCGTCGGACTTCATCGTCGGCTTCCCCGGCGAGACCGATGCCGACTTCGACAAGCTAATGGCGATGATCGAGGAGATCGGCTACGACACCTCGTTCTCGTTCATCTTCAGCCCGCGCCCCGGCACGCCGGCGGCCAGCCTGTCCGACGACACGCCGCACGAGGTCAAGCTCAGGCGCCTGCAGCACCTGCAGGCCACCATCGAGGAAAACGTGCAGCGCATCAGCCGCGGCATGGTCGGCACGGTGCAGCGCATCCTGGTCGAAGGCCCGGCGCGCAAGGACCCGACCGAGCTGCACGGCCGCACCGAGAACAACCGCGTGGTGAACTTCGCGCTGCCCGGCGTGCCGCAGGCCGGCCGCGACCGCCTGGTGGGCGAGATGGTGGAGGTGGCGATCACCGAGGCCTTCCCGCACTCGCTGCGCGGCGAGATCGTGGTGCGCCAGTAGCACCGCGCGAACCGCGCCCATGCAGACCGGAACGACAAGAACAAGACCGCCCAGATGAAGATCCCCTCAGCCGAATTCGTCGCCCCCAAGGACGACAACACCCGCCTGCAGAACCTGTGCGGGCCGCTGGACGAGAACCTGCGCCAGATCGAGCAGGCGCTCGACGTCACCATCCAGCGCCGCGGCCACCGCATGACGGTGCGCGGCGCCTACGCGCGCGAGGCCGCCGCGGCGCTCGAGCGCTTCTACAACCAGGCGCGCGGCGCGCTGTCGATCGACGACGTGCAGCTCGGCCTGGTGGAGGCGCGCCAGTCGGCCGCGCACGGCGGCTACGTGCCCGAGGGCGCCGATGCCGCCGATGCCGGCACGGGCGAGGACAGCTCGCCGGTGCTGCACACGCGCCGCACCGGGCTGCAGGGCCGCACGCCGATGCAGCGCGACTACCTGCGCAACATCCTGGCCCACGACCTGACGCTGGGCATCGGCCCGGCCGGCACCGGCAAGACCTACCTGGCGGTGGCCTGCGCGGTGGACGCGCTCGAGCGCGACGCGGTCAAGCGCATCGTGCTCACGCGCCCGGCGGTGGAGGCCGGCGAGCGCCTGGGCTTCCTGCCCGGCGACCTGGCGCAGAAGGTCGACCCCTACCTGCGCCCGCTCTACGACGCGCTCTACGACCTGCTCGGCTTCGACCGCACGCAGAAGATGTTCGAGCGCCAGATGATCGAGATCGCGCCGCTGGCCTACATGCGCGGGCGCACGCTCAACCATGCCTTCATCATCCTCGACGAAGCGCAGAACACCACGCCGGAGCAGATGAAGATGTTCCTCACGCGCATCGGCTTCGGCTCCAAGGCGGTGATCACCGGCGACACCACGCAGATCGACCTGCCGCGCGGCCAGAAAAGCGGCCTGGTGGAGGCGCAGCACGTGCTGCGCGACGTGCGCGGCGTGGCCATGACGCGCTTTACCAGCATCGACGTGGTGCGCCATCCGCTGGTGGCGCGCATCGTGGATGCCTACGACGAATACCATGCCCAGCACCGGGATGCCTGACCGAATGACCGTGAACACCAATATCAAGACCGCCAAGAACGCCGCCGCCAGCCTGATCCTGTTCGACGCCGACGGGCGCGCGCGCAAGACCCAGGCGCATGCGCTGCGCGTGCAGCTGGCCGACGGCCGCAGCCTCACCGTGGACCTGTCGCAGGCCGCCGACGGCGTGCTCGCGCTGCTGGCCGAGCACACCGACGACCGCCAGCAGGCCGGCCTGCTGGTGCGCCCGGACAACCACGACGCGCTCTCGGTGGCCGTCACCGCCACCCCACTGGTCACCACCACGGGCACGCCCGCCACACCGCCCGAACTCGACCTCGCGCTGCAGTACGGCGACGGCATGCGGGGCCGCCGCGGCCTGCCCACGCAGCGCAAGGTGCAGACCTGGGTGAAATCGGCGCTGTACGCCGACGCCGCGCTGACCGTGCGCTTCGTCGGCGAGGAAGAAGGCCGCGGCCTGAACCGCAGCTACCGCGGCAAGGACTACGCCACCAATGTGCTGACCTTTGCCTACGCCGAGCACGAGTCCGATCCGGTCAGCGGCGACATCGTGCTGTGCTGCCCGGTGGTGGAGCGCGAAGCGCGCGAGCAGAAAAAGCCGCTCGAGGCGCACTATGCCCACCTGATCGTGCACGGCGTGCTGCACGCGCAGGGCTACGAGCATGAAGACGACGCCGAGGCCGAGGAGATGGAGGCGATCGAGACCGAGACCCTGCAGGCGCTCGGTTTCGCCGATCCCTACCTCGTGCGCGGCAAGGCCGCCTGAGCCCGCCGCGCCCGGGGCCACGCGGTGCGGCGCCCGCGCCGCACGGCCTTGCGCTGTCACGGAACGCAAACTCTTTTGGTGTATCCTTTGACCGATCTCCACCACGCGCTCGCCGCGCCATGAACGACCCTTATCCCAGTTCGAAGCCAGTCGACCGACCCCGATCCCTGCTCGAACGGCTCTCGGATTTCATCTCCCCCGAGCCCGAATCCCGCGTTGAACTGCTTGCGGTGCTGCAGGATGCGCACGCCCGCAACCTGATCGACGCCGACTCCCTCTCCATGATCGAGGGCGTGTTCCAGGTCTCCGAGCTGACCGCGCGCGACATCATGGTGCCGCGCGGCCAGATGGACATGGTCAACATCGCCGACGCGCCGGACAGCTTCATCCCCTTCATGCGGCAGACCGCGCACTCGCGCTTTCCCGTCTACGAGGGCAGCCGCGACAACGTCATCGGCATCCTGCTGGCCAAGGACCTGCTGCGCTACTACACGGACGAACAGTTCGACCTGCGCGAGACCCTGCGCCCGGCGGTCTTCATCCCCGAATCCAAGCGCCTGAACATCCTGCTGCGCGAGTTCCGCATCAACCGCAACCACATCGCGATGGTGGTGGACGAGTACGGCGGCGTCGCCGGGCTGGTCACGATCGAGGACGTGCTGGAGCAGATCGTGGGCGACATCGAGGACGAGTTCGACCTCGACGAGGACCACGACAACATCGTGCAACTGCCCGACGGCGGCTGGCGCGTGCACGGCCTGACCGAGATCGAGCAGTTCAACGAGGTCTTCGGCACCCACTTCTCCGACCAGGACGTGGACACCGTGGGCGGCCTGCTGAGCAACCACCTCGGCCACGTCCCGCACCGCGGCGAAGTGGTGGTGCTGCCGCCGGTGCGCTTCGAGGTCCTGCGCGCCGACGCGCGCCAGGTACACCTGCTGCTGGTGCGCCGCGAGGTGCCCGCCGTGCCGTCCGGCCTGGACGGCGCATGAGGAGCCCGTTCCCGGACCGGACCGGTGCGGCCGCCGCCGGGCGCGAACGCGCGCGCGGCGCCGGCCTGCCGCGCCTGCTGCTGGCCGCGGTGCTCGGCGTGGCCCACACCCAGGCCTACGCGCCCCACACCTGGTGGTGGCTGCAGTTGCTGTCGCTGGCCGGGCTGGTAGCGCTGGTCGCCGACGCGCCGCGCGCGCGCGGCGCCGCCGCCACCGGCTACGCCTTCGGCCTGGGCTGGTTCCTGTCCGGCGTGTGGTGGCTCTATATCAGCATGCACGTCTACGGCGAGATGCCGGCCTGGATGGCGCTCCTGGCCGTGCTGCTGTTCGCCGCCTATCTCTCGCTCTACCCGGCGCTGGCCGCCGCGGCCTGGCACTGGCTGGGCGCGCGCGCGCGGGCTTCGGCGCTGCTGATGCCGCTGGCCTTCGGCGCCGCGTGGGGCCTGTCGGAATGGCTGCGCGGCGTGGTGTTTACCGGCTTCCCGTGGCTGGCCAGCGGCTATGCCCACAGCGACGGCCCGCTGGCCGGCTTCGCGCCGCTGGTCGGCGTGTACGGCATCGGCGCGCTGGCCGGCGCCGTGGCCGCGCTGCTGGTGGCGGCGGTGCGCGGCTTTGCCCGCAACGACCAGCGTGATGACCGGCGCGATGACCGGCGCGGCGGCTGGCTCGCGCTGGCGGTCGCCGCGGCGCTGCCGCTGGCCGGCGCGGCGCTGGCGCCGCTGGCCTGGACCACGCCGGCCGGCAAGCCCATCTCGGTGCGGCTGCTGCAAGGCAACGTGGCGCAGGACATCAAGTTCGAGCCGGCCGGCGTGCAGCGCTCGCTGGAGCTGTACCGCGACCTGATCACGGCCACGCCGGCCGACCTCGTGGTCACGCCGGAAACCGCGTTCCCGGTCATCCTGCAGGACCTGCCGGTGGACATCGCCATCGCCGTGCGCGACTTCAGCGCGGCCAGCGGCACCACCGTGCTGTTCGGCGCGGCCGGCGCGGACTCGCCGGTGGACTTCACCAACAGCGTGTTCGGCCTGGGCCCGCTGACGCAGCAGCTCTACCGCTACAACAAGCACCACCTGGTGCCGTTCGGCGAGTTCATCCCGTTCGGCTTCCACTGGTTCGTCGACATGATGAAGATGCCGCTCGGGGATTTCCGCCGTGGCGGGCTGGACCAGGCGCCGCTGCCGGTGCGCGGCATCATGGTGGCGCCCAACATCTGCTACGAGGATCTGTTCGGCGAGGAAATCGCCGAGACCCTGCGCAGCCAGCCGGTGCCGGCCAACATCCTGGCCAACGTGACCAACCTGGCGTGGTTCGGCGACACCATCGCGCTGGACCAGCATCTGCAGATCTCGCGCATGCGCGCGCTGGAGACGCGCCGGCCGATGCTGCGCTCGACCAACACCGGCATGACCGCCGTGGTCGCGCCCGACGGCGTGGTGAGCGCGCGCCTGCCCACCTTCACGGTCGGCACGCTGACGGCCACCGTGCAGGGCACGCAGGGCTTCACGCCGTTCGTGCGCTGGGGCAACGTGCCGGCGCTGGCGGGCTGCGTGCTGGTGCTGGCCGCCGCCTGGCGGCGGCGCGCGCGACTAGGCAGCGGGCCCGGGCCGGGCTAGGCCGAGACGCCCGCCACGGCGGACAGCAGCGCGGCGGCGATCATCACGGCGATGGCGACGAGATAGGGCTTGCGAGAAAGAAGCGACATGACCAGTGTCCCCGTTTGGGTGTCCGTGTGGATGAATTCGGATGGTTCGGCCGCTGCGGCAGCAATGACGGCGCTGCGCGCGGCTCTGCCTAATACTGTATACAAAAACGCTATCGACAAGTATCGGCAGGGACTTTAGGGGGCTTCGGTGTTTACCCGATTCGTTGCGGAGCGCCGACAGCGCCCCCGACAGCGCCCCGATGCCACCCGAAACGCCCCGCCAGCGCGCCATGACATGCAAGGGCCGTGCCGATGACGGGCCTGGCGGAAAAAACCGATAGAATTCAGGGTTTGGCACGAACTCCGTGCGACGCCCCGGCGACTTCTGGCGACTTTTGCCGCCGCGGCGGCGCCCTCGCCTGCCGGCCCTGCATGATCGAGCACCCCATGCGGGCCCCTACTTGTCTTCGCCGTCGTCTTTGCCGTCTTCGCCTATGCTGACCTTCCAACAAATGATCCTCACCCTGCAGTCCTACTGGGACCGGCAGGGCTGCGCACTCTTGCAACCCATCGATCTGGAGGTCGGCGCCGGAACCTCGCACGTGCACACCTTCCTGCGCGCGATCGGGCCGGAGCCGTGGCGCGCCGCCTACGTGCAGCCGTCGCGCCGCCCCAAGGACGGCCGCTACGGCGAGAACCCCAACCGCCTGCAGCACTACTATCAGTACCAGGTGGTGCTCAAGCCGGCGCCCGAGAACATCCTGGAGCTGTACCTGGGCTCGCTCGAGGCGCTGGGCCTGGACCTCAAGCAGAACGACATCCGCTTCGTCGAGGACGACTGGGAGAACCCCACGCTGGGCGCCTGGGGCCTGGGCTGGGAAGTCTGGCTCAACGGCATGGAAGTGACCCAGTTCACCTACTTCCAGCAGGTCGGCGGCATCGACTGCAAGCCGATCACCGGCGAGATCACCTACGGCATCGAGCGGCTGGCGATGTACCTGCAGAAGGTCGAGAACGTCTACGACCTGGTCTGGACCGAGTGGGAAGAGAACGGCAAGACTCGCCGCCTGACCTACGGCGACGTGTACCACCAGAACGAGGTGGAGCAGTCCACCTACAACTTCGAGCAGAGCAACACCGAGATCCTGTTCCGCCATTTCGCCGAGCACGAGGCCGAGGCCAAGCGCCTGATGGGCGCCGCCGAAGGACAGGAAGCCGAGGCCGCCAGGCGCCTGCCGCTGCCCGCCTACGAGCAGCTGCTCAAGGCCGCGCACACCTTCAACCTGCTGGACGCGCGCGGCGCCATCTCCGTCACCGAGCGCGCCGCCTACATCGGCCGCATCCGCAACCTGTCGCGCTCGGTCGCGCAGGCCTACTACGAATCGCGCGAGGCGCTGGGCTTCCCGATGTGCGACCGCGAGGCCGCCGCATGACGCGCGCCGCGCGCGGCGCCTGGCGCCAGGGCGCTGCCCTGGCGGTGCTGGCCCTGGCCGCGCGCGGCGCGGCCGGCGCCACCGTGCCCGTGCCCAGCCCGCAGGCGCTGTACCTGCCGGCCGACCTGTCCAACGTGTGCGAGGCCAACCCGCAGGCGCTGCAGCAGGCCATCGACCGGCACTGGCATGGTGCGTTCGGCCCCAACAACGCGCTCGACCAGTGGACCCAACTGGTGCGCACGTTCTCGTGCGACCTGTCCGGCTCCAAGGACCTGGGCTGGCACCGCGTGCCGCTGCGCGCCTACGAGAGCGCGATCCGCTACCCGCTGACCTGGACCGAGACGCAGACCGTCAACGGCCGCGTGAAGCGCCTGGTCAAGACCTATTATTCCGCCGCGCAACTGCCGCCCCGGATCGATTTCTGGGTCAGCGGCCGCATCGACGAGATCCGCTACGACCGGCGCCTGCGCCGGCTCCACGCGCGCTTCTTCGCGC
>NZ_AQPL01000515.1:0-4673 GCF_000395345.1 Cupriavidus sp. WS
ATCCGCTACGACCGGCGCCTGCGCCGGCTCGACGCGCGCTTCTTCGCGCCGCGCCCGGGCGCGGGCGCGTCCGGCGCGCGCGGCAGCAGCCCCGCCGGCGCGGACACGCAGTGCGTGGCGACCACGCTGCAATTCCGCCAGCAGAACGGCCTGTGGCTGCTGTCCGGCGTAGAACCCACTACCGCACCGCGCTGCTGACGCGCAGCGCGTGCCCCAACTTGCTGGAAACGATTCATGTCGCAACTCCTGACCGATTCGAACGATACGCTGCTGATCGAGCTGTTCACCGAAGAGCTGCCGCCCAAGGCGCTGGCGCGCCTGGGCGAAGCCTTCGCGCAGGGCCTGTTCGCCGGCCTCTCGGCGCAGGGCCTGCTGGGTGACGGCGCGGCCGTGACCGCGTTCGCCACGCCGCGCCGCCTGGCCGCGCAAGTGACCCGCGTGCGCCGCAACGCGCCCGACCGCGAGCAGCGCGAGAAGGTGCTGCCGCTGTCGGTGGCGCTCGACGCCAACGGCGAGCCGACCCCGCCGCTGGCCAAGAAGCTGGCCGCGCTGGCCAGGTCGGTGGGCGTGGAATCGATCGACTGGCGCAGCCTGGAGCGCGCCTCCGACGGCAAGGCCGACGCCTTCTTCCACCGCTACACCGCGCGCGGCGCCGAGCTGGTCGCGGGCCTGCAGGCGGCGCTCGACGACACTATCGCCAAACTGCCCATCCCCAAGGTGATGAGCTACCAGCGCCCGGACGGCAGCACCGTGCACTTCGTGCGCCCCGCGCACCGCCTGATCGCGCTGCTGGGCGCCGAAGTCGTGCCGGTGACGGCGCTCGGCCTGCAGGCCGGCCGCACCACGCAGGGCCACCGCTTCCTGTCCGACGGCGCGATCGAGATCGCCCACGCCGGTGAATACGCCGCCGTGCTGGAAAGCCGGGGCCGCGTGCTGGCCGGCTACGCCGCGCGCCGCGAGCGCATCCGCGCCGCGCTGCTGGAACAGGCCGGCGACGACCGCGTCATCATGCCCGACGCGCTGCTCGACGAAGTCAACTCGCTGGTGGAATGGCCGGTGGTCTACGCCTGCCATTTCGAGGCAGCCTTCCTCGAAGTGCCGCAGGAATGCCTGATCCTGACCATGCAGACCAACCAGAAGTACTTCGCGCTGACCGACGCCGCCGGCCACCTGCGCAACCGCTTCCTGATCGTCTCCAACCTCGCCACCGACACGCCGCAGTCCATCATCACCGGCAACGAGCGCGTGGTGCGCCCGCGCCTGGCCGACGCTAAGTTCTTCTTCGACCAGGACCGCAAGAAGACCCTGGCCTCGCGCGTGCCGCAACTGGGCAGCGTGGTCTACCACAACAAGATCGGCTCGCAGCTCGACCGCGTGCAGCGCCTGCAGCAGATCGCCGGCCACATCGCCGACGCGCTGGCCGCGGCCGGCATCGCCGTGGACAAGGCCGCCGCCATGCGCGGCGCCGAGCTGGCCAAGGCCGACCTGCTGACCGACATGGTGGGCGAGTTCCCCGAGCTGCAGGGCACGATGGGCACCTACTACGCGCGCCACGACGGCGAGGCCGAGGAAGTGGCGCTGGCCTGCTCCGAGCACTACCGCCCGCGCTTCGCCGGCGACGCGCTGCCGGCCGGCCCGGTGAGCCTGGCCGTGGCGCTGGCCGACAAGCTCGAGACGCTGGTCGGCATCTGGGGCATCGGCCTGTCGCCGACCGGCGAGAAGGATCCGTTCGCGCTGCGCCGCCACGCGCTGGGCATCCTGCGCATGCTGGTGGAGACGCCGCTGCCGCTGGCGCTGGACACGCTGCTGGAGATCGCGCAGCAGTCGTTCGCCGGCATCGCCGCGGTCAAGCCCGCGCAGGACGCCATCGCCGACTTCCTCTACGACCGCCTGCGCGGCTACCTCAAGGACAGGGGCTACAGCACCAACGAGGTGGAAGCGGTGGTGAGCCAGCGCCCGCGGCGCCTGGACGACATCCTGGCCCGCCTGGAAGCGGTGCGCACCTTCGCCACGCTGCCGCAGGCCGAGGCGCTGGCCGCGGCCAACAAGCGCATCACCAACATCCTGCGCAAGAACACCGAGCCGGTGGGCCAGGTGCAGCCCGCGCTGCTGCAGGAAGCCGCCGAGAGCGCGCTGCATGCCGCCGTCGAGAGCGTGCGCCCGCAGGTGGAGGCCGCCTTCGCCGGCGGCGACTTCGCCGCCGCGCTGCGCGACCTGGCGCAGTTGCGCGACGCGGTGGACCGCTTCTTCAACGACGTCATGGTGATGGCCGAGGACGCGCAGCTGCGCGCCAACCGGCTCGCGCTGCTGGCCTCGCTGCACGTGCTGGCCAACCGTGTGGCCGACATCTCCAAGCTCGCCGCGTAGGCGGGCGCACCGAACCGGGAGACCATCATGCCGCAGACTCCGCCCAAGCTCGTCATCCTCGACCGCGACGGGGTGGTCAACCTCGACAGCGACCAGTTCATCAAGACGCCGGACGAATGGATCGCCATCGAAGGCAGCCTGGAAGCGATCGCCTCGCTCAACCAGGCCGGCTACCGCGTGGTGATCGTCAGCAACCAGTCCGGCATCGGCCGCGGCCTGTTCGAGATGAGCGCGCTCAACGCCATGCATGAAAAGATGCACAAGGCGCTGGCCCATCTCGGCGGGCGCGTCGACGCCGTGTTCTTCTGCCCGCATACCGCCGCCGACGGCTGCGACTGCCGCAAGCCCAAGCCCGGCATGCTGGAGCAGCTGGCCGAGCGCTTCGGCGTGGAGCTCAAGGGCGTGCCGCTG
Organism: Cupriavidus sp. WS; assembly: GCF_000395345.1. Classification (NCBI taxonomy): domain Bacteria; kingdom Pseudomonadati; phylum Pseudomonadota; class Betaproteobacteria; order Burkholderiales; family Burkholderiaceae; genus Cupriavidus; species Cupriavidus sp. WS. Next base: position 2,779 of record NZ_AQPL01000515.1, read on the forward strand.
GTGGGCGACTCGCTGCGCGACCTCGAAGCCGGCGTGGCGGTGGCCTGCGCCCCGCACCTGGTGCTGACCGGCAAGGGCCGGGAAACCCTGGCCAAGGGCGGCCTGCCGGCCGGCACGCTGGTCCACGATGACCTGCGCGCGTTCGCGCGCTGGCTGCTCACCGGCGACGGCGCCCCGCGCCTGGCCGCCTCCTGAATCCCCTGCGCCCTTTCGCCCTTTCCCCGCACCGATGATCTTTCTCCGCTCCCTGCTGTTCGCGCTGTACCTGCTGGTGCTGACGCCGCCCTACGCCTGCGCGTGCTTCATCGCCTTTCCGTTCATGAGCGCCAACCGCCGCTACGCCTTCGTGCGCGGCTGGCCGCGGCTGGTGATCGCCGCTGCCACGCTGATCTGCGGCATCCGCTACCGCTTCGAGGGCTACGAGAACTTCGACGGCGTGCTCGACAAGCCGGTGGTGGTGCTGTCCAAGCACCAGTCGGCCTGGGAAACCGTGGCCTACGTCGCCACCATGCCCAAGCCGATGTGCTTCGTGTTCAAGCGCGAACTGCTGATGGTGCCGTTCTTCGGCTGGGCGCTGGGCATGCTCAAGATGGTGCACATCAACCGCAAGGAAGGCACGCGCGCGTTCGCCTCGGCCGTGCGCCAGGGCCGCGAGCGGCTGGCCGAGGGCGCCTGGATCATCATGTTCCCGGAAGGCACGCGCACGCCCGCGGGCATGGAAAAGCCGCGCTACAAGAGCGGCGGCGCGCGCCTGGCGGTGGAGGCCGGCGCGTGGGTGGTGCCGATCGCGGTCAACTCCGGCCGCCTGTGGCCGCGCAACGCCTTCATGAAGTACCCTGGCACCATCACGGTCTCCGTGGGCGCGCCGATTTCCTCGGCCAACAAGACCGCCGACCAGCTCAACCAGGAGGTGGAGACGTGGATCGAGCAAGATATGCGTAGAATCGACGCCCAGAGCTACCGGAGCCGCGAGCCCGCATGAAATTGCTGCGCCAATCCCCCGATGCCCCTGGTTCCCAGATGGAGCTGCCGCTGTCCGACGCCCTCGCGGGCGACGGCGCGGCATCCGGCGCGGCGCCGGGCGGATGCACACCGGCGCAGCCCCTCCTGCCCGGCGCCCAGCCCTGGCCGCTGCCGCAGCCCAACGCCCGGCGCCTGCAGGTGGGCGAACGCAGCGTGCACTACACGCTCAAGCGCTCGTCGCGCCGGACCATCGGCTTCACCGTCGACGACCGCGGCCTGTCCATCACCGCGCCGCGCTGGGTGACGCTGGCCGACATCGAATCCGCGATCCTCGAAAAGCAGCGCTGGATCTTCAACAAGCTCGGCGAGTGGCGGCACCGCGAAGCCCGGCGCGTGCTGCCCACCGTGCAATGGCGCGAAGGCGCCAGCCTGCCCTTCCTGGGCCAGGCCATCACGCTGCAGCTCGAGTCCCCCGCCGGCATCCTGCTGTTCGACGCCGACACCCGCGTGCTGCACCTCGCGCTGCCGCCGCACGCCGACGAGCAGCAGATCAAGGACCGCGTGCAGGGCTGGCTGCAGCATCAGGCCAGGCGCCTGCTGTCCCAGCGCCTGGACGTCTACGCCGAAAAGCTCGGCGTGCGGCACAGCGCGTTCGCGCTCACCTCCGCCGCCACGCGCTGGGGCAGTTGCACCGCCGACGGCAAGATCCGGCTGAACTGGCGGCTGATGCATTTTCCGATGTCGATGATCGACTATGTGGCGGCGCATGAGCTGGCGCATCTCAAGGAGATGAACCATAGTCCCAGGTTCTGGGATACGGTGGCGTCGATTTTTCCCGAGTTTCGGGATGCGAGGGCGCAGTTGCGGGCGCATCCGCCGGAGTTGTTGCCGACTTTTTGAAGGGGGTTTTGACGTCAGTCTGCTGAGCTTCA
>NZ_AQPL01000516.1:0-9493 GCF_000395345.1 Cupriavidus sp. WS
TGACTTTAAGCCTTTGACTTTGACGTTAAGCCTTTGACCTTGAAGCTAAAGCCTTTGACTTTGAACCCCAAAACCGTCCCCCTCAAAAAGACCCCCTAATAGAAGGCGCCCGCAAAGAAACCCCCGCTCTCCGCGAATTCTCCTCAATCTCCGCGATCAGCGGCTCAATCCTCGCGAGTTGCGCGCGGTTATCGTGATCCCACGGATGAAACCCCGGCCGGAAATAATCGAACCACTCCGGGATCATCCTGCGCAGCACCCCCGGCTTGCCCCACAGAAACCACATCACCCCACCAAACCCACGCAGCTTGTTGCGGCACTCGCGGTCGGCCATCACCAGCCGCACGTGGAACACGAACACCATCGCCCAGAACGTCGCGGTGGTGGTCAGCATGGTGAAGGTGCGCAGCAGGTAGCGCGACAAGCCGGGCTTCATCACCGTGTTCCACACGTCGTAGGCCACCGCCTTGTGCTCGGTTTCCTCGAGCGCGTGCCAGATCCACACCTGGTGGTAGCCCGGTTCGGAGCCGCCCATCTGCTCCGGGTCCGCCAGCAGGCCGCCGGCCAGCATCGCGGTGTAGTGCTCCAGCGCGATGGTGTGGGCGAGCTGCCATGACTTCGGCAGGATGCGGCGCAGCAGGTTGAGCAGCTTGGCCACGGTGTTGTCGAGCTGCGCGGCGGGCAGGCCGGCTTCGCTCATCAGGCGGTTGTAGAGGATGTGCTCGCGCGTGTGCATCGCTTCCTGGCCGATGAAGCCGGCGATGGCGCGCTTGAGTTCGGGGTCGGCCACGTCGTCGCGGTAGGCGCGCACGCTGTCCATGAAGAAGCGCTCGCCGGCCGGGAAGAAGATCGACAGCGCGTTGACGAAATGGGTGACGTGGCGGCCCCGCACGTGCCAGTCGGCGATGCGGCTGGCGGGCAGGTGGGGATGCACATCGCGTCGGACTGGCATCATGATCGGAACTCCTGTCTAGGCTTGGATTGCGTGGGGCGCGGGCTGCGCGACGTTGCCGCGCCCGGCGAGGAAGTGCAGCAGGTCCGCCGCCACGCGCTGCGGGTCTTCTTCCATCGGGACGTGGCCGAGGCCGGCATAGCGCTGCAGGCGCGCGCCGGGAATGCGCCCGGCGAAGGCCTGCGCGTGCGCGGGCGGAATCCAGCGGTCGCGCTCGCCCCACAGCACCAGCGTGGGCGCGCGGATGCCGGCCAGCGCGTCGGTGTCGAGCGCCGCGAAATCGAGCCTGGGCACCATGCGGCCCACCGCCTCGCGGCTGCCCTCGGCGTAGAAAAAATCGACGTAGCGGCGGAAGGTGGCTTCGTCCACGCGCGCGGCGTCGCCGTAGACGTCGCGCGTGGCGGCGCGGATGATGGCCTCGGGCAGCATCCACGGCGCCGACCAGCGCACCGGCGCGTGGTTGAACAGCGCGATGTAGAGCGGCAGCTTCATCGGGAAGCCGGCCGCGTCGACCAGCACCAGCTTGTCGACCTGGGCCGGGCGGCGCGCGGCGAGGTCCCACGCGATCAGGCCGCCGAGCGAGTTGCCGATCACGCTGGCGCGCCGCAGGCCGATGGCCTGGCAGAAGGCGTCGATGAAGCGGCGGTACATGTCCACGTCCATCGTGGCGATGCGCCCGCGCGCGTCGCGCAGCGGCCCGGTCAGGCCGAACGGCGGCAGGTCCACGCGCAGCACGCGGTAGCGCTGCGACAGCGCCGGCAGCACGCCCTGCCACGTATGCAGCGACGCGCCGAAGCCGTGGATCAGCAGCAGCGGCTCGCCGTCGGGCGCGCCCTCGTCGGTGTAGTGGACCAGCGTGCCCATCACCTGCACCCAGCGCGAGGCCGGCAGCGCGTAGCGGTGCGCCAGCGTCTCGCGCGACAGGCTGAACAGGCCGATGCGGCCCTGGCCGAACCAGCGCGTGAAGGCGCCGGGCGGACGCCGCAGGCGCGCGTCCGCGGCGGCGGCGCGGCTCATGGCGCGTCTGCGCCGCCGGCGGGCCTGGCCGCCACGGTGCCGCCCGCGGGCGCGGGCTTGCCGAGCGGGCTCTTGCGGCGCGCCCCGCGCACCACCAGCGACTGATAGGCGGCGGGCAGCAGCCGCGCCATCAGGTCGGCGGCCACCGCGTCGGGCCCGATCAGCACGCGGCGGCGGTCATGGCGCACGCCGTTGAGGATCACGCGCGCGGCCTTGTCGGCGCTGGTGATGAAGAACTTCTCGAAGTCGTCGCGGCCCTGCTGTTCGTTCTCGACCAGGAAGCCGGCGACGTTGGGCGCGATGCGGCTGGCCTGCGCGATGTTGGTCTTGATGCCGCCCGGATGCACGCAGGTGGCGGAGACCCCGCAGCCGAGCAGGTCCAGTTCCTGGCGCAACGATTCGGTGAAGCCGCGCACCGCGTACTTGCTGGCGTTGTAGCCGCTCATGCCGGGCTGCGCGAAGATGCCGAAGATGCTGGAGGTGTTGACGACGTGGCCTTCGCCGCTGGCCTTGAGGTGCGGCAGGAAGGCTTTCGTGCCGTGCACCACGCCCCAGAAGTTGATGCCCATGATCCATTCGAGATCGTCGTAGCTCATGCCGTCGATGGTGCTCGACAGCGCCACGCCGGCGTTGTTGAAGATCAGGTTGACGCGGCCGTGCGCGTGCGCGGCCTGCGCGGCCCACGCATGCATGGCGGCGCGGTCGGCCACGTCCACCACGTGCTGCGTGACCATCAGCGCGGGCGCGGCGCGCATGACCTCGCCCACGGTCTGCGCCAGGCCGGTCTGGTCGCGGTCCGACAGCGCGAGCTGGCAGCCTTCGCGCGCCAGCGCCACGGCCAGCGCGCGGCCCATGCCGGAGCCGGCGCCGGTGATGGCCGCCACCTTGTTCCTGAATTGCTTCATGCGGGAGTCTCCTCGCGGGTCGTTTGTTCTTGGTGGTTGTTTCTTGCCTGGCTCATGCGCGGCTCATGCCTGGGCAGCCGGCGCCGGCTGCCGCGCGGCCGCGGACAGTTGCGGGTGCATCAGCGAGCGGGTCTCGTAGTCGGCCATGTCGAAGCGCGCGGTGGCGCGGCGGAACTGCCAGGTGAAGCCCGGCCACAGCGTGGTGTTCTTGCCGGTCTTGGAGTCGAGATACCAGCTCGCGCAGCCGCCTTCGGACCAGATCGCGCGCGCCAGCTTGCGCTGCAGCCCGGCGTTGTAGTCGCGCTGCGCCGGCGCGCGCACGTCGATGGCCTGCACGCGGTGCCGGCCCATCGCCTTGAGCGCGCCGAGGATGTAGTTCACCTGCGACTCGATCATGAACACCATCGAGCTGTGGCCGAGGCCCGTGTTCGGCCCCACCACCATGAACAGGTTGGGAAAGCCCGCCACGGTGGTGCCGAGATAGGCCTCGGCGCCGTCGCGCCAGGCGTCGAGCAGGTCGATGCCGCCGCGCCCGAGGATGGCGCCGCGCGGAATCGGGTCGGTGGCGTGGAAGCCGGTGCCGAAGATGATGCAGTCGGCCGGGCGGCGGCTGCCGTCGCGCATGACGATGGCGTCTTCCTCGACGTGGCCGATGCCCGCCGTCACCACGTCCACGTTGGCGCGCGCGAGCGCCGGGTAGTAGTCGTTGGAGATCAGCACGCGCTTGCAGCCGATGGTGTAGTCCGGCGTGACGGCGGCGCGCAGCGCGGGATCGCTCACCTGGCGGTGGATGTGGCCGCGCGCGATGCGCTCCACCGCCTTCATCAGCCTGGGGTGCACCACGAAGCCGAGCACGCGCGACTCCAGCATCCAGTAGATGCCGCCGCGCACCAGCTTCTGCGTGAACGGCAGGCGGCGGAACAGCCAGCGCTCGGCCGCGGAAACGGTGCGGTCCGGCTTGGGCATGATCCACGGCGGGGTGCGCTGGAACAGGTCCAGGTGCGCCACGCGCGGCGCGATCTGCGGCACGAACTGGATGGCGCTGGCGCCGGTGCCGATCACCGCCACGCGCTTGCCGGCCAGCGCGTAGTCATGGTTCCAGTGCTGCGAATGGAAGGTCTCGCCGCGAAAGCGCTCCAGCCCCGGGATGGCCGGGTACGCGGGCCGGCTCAGGCCGCCCATGCCGGACACCAGCACGCGCGCCTGCACGCGCTTGCCGTCGGCCATCTCCAGCTGCCAGGTACCGCTGGCCTCGTCCCACGCGGCGCGGCGCAGTTCGTGGCGCAGGCGCAGGTGCGGGCGCAGGCGGAACTGGTCGGTGCAGCGCTCCAGGTAGGCGCGGATCTCCGGCTGCGGCGAGAACATGCGCGACCAGTCCGGGTTGGGCGCGAACGAGAACGAATAGAGATGCGACTGCACGTCGCAGGCGCAGCCCGGGTAGTGGTTGTCGCGCCAGGTGCCGCCGACCGAGCCGGCCTTCTCGAATACGGCGAAATTGTGCAGGCCCGCCTGCTTGAGGCGGATCGCCATGCCCAGCCCGGCGAAGCCGCTGCCGATGATGGCGATGTCGCAATACTGGGTCGGACCGGCGCCGCCGGGGCCCGGCGGCTGGGGTCCGGCGGTGGACAACTCGGGGGGCAGGTCCGCTGGCGCGTTCATAGGCTGTCTCTCGTGCCGCGGGCGCGCCGGGCGGGGTGCCCTGACGCGCCGCAACATCATTGATTGTGACATTGATGGATGTCATCGTAGGCAGCGCGGCAGCGCGGGTCAATGCCGGGATTGGAATGTCGCCTCTAATTTTTAGCGGATTTTAGCGGGCCGTTCGCCGTATTAAACGGTGACTAGGCGTGTTTTGGCCGCACTGGCAAGCGTACCCACTGCTGCGTTTGAAACCGCCGGAGGCGGGAGCACGGCGCCGGCCAGTCCGCTGCCGGTGCCGGCACGCCCTAGGCGCGCCCGCCGCCGAGCACGCGCCGGCGCCAGGCGTTCGGGGTTTCCCGCGTCCAGCGCTTGAATGCGTGGCTGAACGCGCTCTGCTCGGAAAAACCGAGCAGCATGGCCAGTTGCGCGAGGCTGACGGCGGGATCGGCCAGGTAGTGCTCGGCCTGCGCGCGGCGCACGCCGTCGACCAGCGCCGAGTAGTTCATGCCGCGCGCCTGCAGCCGCCGCTGCAGCGTGCGCACCGGCAAGCCCAGATGGGCGGCCACGCTGGCGATGGGCACCTCGCCGCGCGGCAGCGCGTGGCCGATGAACGCGCGCGCCTGCGCGATCTCGCCGCCGCCGTCCGCCTCGAGCGCGCGCAACTGGGCCTGGGCGATGCGCGCCATCTGCGCCTGCATCTCGGCGTCGGCCTGCAGCGAGGGGCGCGCCAGCAGCGCCGGGTCGATGTGCAAGGCGTGGCGGCCGGCGTCGAACGCCACCGGGCAGCCGAACACCCGCGCATAACCGTCGGCATGGCCGCCGGGCGGCGCGGCGTGCGGAAACTCGATGCGCTCGGCAAAGAAGCCCTCGCCGAGCAGCCAGCGCGCGAAGCAGATCCAGGTGGCCATGTGCAGCTCGTGCGCGTGGCGCGAGAGCGGGCCGTGCAGCGCCTCCCACGTCATGCACGCGCCGCGCGCCGTTTCCATCAGACGGGTGCGGCCGATGTCGTTGGCCAGCACTTCATAGCGGATGCCTTGCAGGATGGCCTCGCGCACGGTCGGCGTGGTCAGCACCACGTAGCCCATCTCCGCATAGTGGCGCGGCTTGAAGCCGGCGCCCGCGTGCAGCCCGGCCAGCGGGTCGCCGGTGGCGCGCGCGAGCGCGTCGAGCAGGGCCAGGTAGTCGGCCGCGGGCACGCGCGCGGCGGGACCGGCGGCGGCGTCGGACAGCGCCGGATCGAGCCCGGCCAGCGCGAGCAGGCGGACCGGCGCGATGCCGGCGGCCTCGCCGTGGTCGAGCACGGTGCGCAGGTAGGGCAGCGAGACGGTGCCGCCGGCAGCGCCGGCGGCCGCATTGGCGCGTGGCATCAAATGACCTGTCATGCGGAATCAAGACCGGGGGCCGATCTTGATCCAGACTGCGGCGAGCGTCAATGCGGGCAATCGACAACGATCGACGAGTTCACGCAGTCCCGAGGCGCACGAGAACAAGAGAAGGAGACACCATGCACGCCCCATGCACCGCGCCGCCCGGCGCGCTCTCGCGGCGCGGCTTCCTCAAGGTCGGGCTCGGTTTTTCCGCGGCGCTGGCCTGCGCGGGACTGCTCCCGGCGCTGAGCGGCTGCGCGCCCGCGCCCACGAACCCGACCGCCGGCATGCGCTTCCTGCGCGACGGCGACGTGGCGCTGTTCGGCGCGCTGCTGCCCGCCGTGGCCGACGAGCTGGCCGCGCGCGAGCCCGGCCAGCGCGCGCTGCATCTCGGCCAGGCGCTGCACAATATCGACGACACCTGCGCGGCGATGGACGCCAACGCGCGCGCCGAGCTGCGCAAGCTGCTGGACCTGCTGGCCATCGGCCCGCTGCGCCGGGTGCTGGGCGGCGTGCGCGACGACTGGCGGCACACCGACGCGGCGCAGGCGCGGCGCTTTCTCGCGCGCTGGCGCGCGAGCCGCTTCGCCACGCTGAACGCAGGCGCCGTGGTGCTGGTCAAGCTGTGCGGCGTGGCCTATTACCTGCTGCCCGCCGCGTGGGCCGGCGCCGGTTATCCCGGCCCCAATCCCGCCGTCTTCAACGCACTGCACGCCTGACGCCATGACCGTACCCGACCTCTACAGCGCCGGCATCGCGTCCGGCTGGAACGTGGTGGACGCCGCCACGCTCGCCGCGCCGCTCGCGCTCGACGCCGACGTGGCCATCGTCGGCAGCGGCGCCGGCGGCGGCGTGGCCGCCGAGATCCTCAGCGAGGCCGGCCTGCGCGTGGTGCTGCTCGAGGAAGGCGCACTGCGCACCTCCGACAGCTTCCGCGACATGGACGAAGGCCGCGCCTACCGCGAGCTCTACCAGGAGGGCGCGGCGCGCGCCACCGCCGACGGCGCCATCGCCATCCTGCAGGGCCGCGCGGTCGGCGGCAGCACCACGGTGAACTGGTCGTCGAGCTTCCGCACGCCGCCGCAGACGCTGGCGCACTGGGCCGCGCACCACGCGGTGAGCGGCCACGCCGCGGCCGACATGGCGCCGTGGTTCGCGCGCATGGAGGCGCGCCTGTCGGTGGCGCCGTGGGGCATGGCGCCGAACGGCAACAACGGCGTGCTCAAGCGCGGCTGCGACAAGCTGGGCTGGGAGTCGCACGTGATCCCGCGCAACGTGAAGGGCTGCTGGAACTCCGGCTACTGCGGCCTGGGCTGCCCGGTCAACGCCAAGCAGTCGATGCTGGTGTCGACCATCCCCGCCGCGCTGGCGCGCGGCGCCACGCTCGTGCACCGCGTGCGCGTGCGCGCGTTCGCGCACGACGGCAAGACCGTCGGCGCGCTCGCCGGCGAGGCGCTCGGCGCCGACGGCCGCACGCCCACCGGCGTGGCGGTGACGGTGCGCGCGCGCCACTACGTGGCCGCCGGCGGCGCCATCAACACGCCGGCGCTGCTGCTGCGCTCGCGCGCGCCGGACCCGCACCAGCGCCTCGGCCTGCGCACCTTCATCCATCCGGTCAACCTGAGCATCGCGGTGATGCCGGAGCAGGTCGACCCGTATTACGGCGCGCCGCAGTCGGTCGCCTCGGACCACTTCCAGTGGAAAGACGGCGCCACCGGCGCGATCGGCTACAAGCTCGAAGTGCCGCCGCTGCTGCCCGGCATCAGCGCGGGCGTGTTCGGCAGCGTGGGCGAGGCGCTGCGCGCCGACATGGCCGCGCTGCCGCGCACCAACGCCATGCTGGCGCTGCTGCGCGACGGCTTCGTGCCGCACAGCGAAGGCGGGCGCGTGCGCATCGCCGGCGACGGCAGCCCGGTGCTCGACTACGACATGAACGACTACCTCTGGGACGGCGTGCGGCGCGCGTGGCTGAGCATGGCCGAGGCGCAGTTCGCCGCCGGCGCGCTGCGGGTGCGGCCGGCGCATCTCGACGCGCCGTACTACGCCGACTGGGCCAGCGCGCGCGCGGGCATCGCCGCGCTGCCGCTGGCCAAGTTCCGCGCGGCGCTGTTCTCGGCGCACCTGATGGGCGGCTGCGGCATGAGCGACGAGCCGCGGCTCGGCGTGGTGGACAGCGGCGGCCGCCATCACCAGTTGAACAACCTGTCGGTGCTGGACGGCTCCGTGTTTCCCACCAGCATCGGCGCCAACCCGCAGTTGTCGGTGTTCGCGCTGAGCGCGCAGAACGCGCACGGGCTGGCCGCGCGGCTGGTGCGGTGAGCGCCGCCCGGCCGCCCCACGCAAGAGGGGTAAGACAAAGCGGTGCGCGCTCGCGCGCTTCAAGTCCACAATTAAAACGGGCGCGCAAGGAGCCGGCGCGCCCCGCGCCCCGCGCGCGGCGCCACGACGCAGGAGGCGGAGTCCGAGGCAGCGTTGGAAACAACGTTAGAGGCAACCCTCAAATTTTGCGCTTGTGAAACGCTCGCGGCGCTGGCTAGGCTCCGTACAACCGTTTCAAGCATCCGTTTGCCGACAGAGCAGGGAGCAGGAACGGCATGGCATTTTGCTGGGGTTCGATGCATGACAAGACAAGAGGCGCCCCCCATGAAGACCGGTAAAGGCACGGCAGGAGACACCAAGGCCCGCATTCTCGACGCCACCGAGCGCTTGTTCATCGAGGTCGGCTACGAAGGCACCTCGCTCAGGCAAGTGACCTCGCGCGCGATCGTCAATCTGGCCGCGGTCAACTATCACTTCCGCAGCAAGGAAATCATGATGCAGGCGGTGCTCGGGCGCCGCCTCGACCCGCTCAACACGCGGCGCCTGGCCGTGCTCGACGCCTGCGAGGCGCGCTGGCCCGGCAACCAGATCCGCTGCGAGCACGTCATGGGCGCGCTGTTCGTGCCCGCGCTGCAGATGGCGCGCGAGCCGGAGCTCGGCGGCCCGTCGTTCCTGCGGCTGCTCGGCCGCGTGTACTCGGACACCTCGCCGTTCATCCAGTCCTACCTGCTCGGCCACTACGCGCCGGTGTTCGGCCGCTTCTCCGGCGCCTTCGCGCGCGCGCTGCCGGAGATCCCGCCGCAGGAGCTGGGCTGGCGGCTGAACTTCGCGCTCAAGGCGCTGGCCGGCGTGCTGGCCGGCGACGAGCTCGGCAACCTGCTGCCGGCCTTCACGCAGGGCAAGGACGTGAGCGACGCGCAGGTGCTGGCGCAGTTGAGCGCGATGGTGATCGCCGCGCTCAAGGCGCCGGTGCCGGCCAGCCAGCAACTGTGCGCGCTGCAGGACGTGTTCGTGATCGGCGAGGCCCAGCACGCCGAGGAACGCGCCACGCAGGCCTCGCTCGACGGCCTGGTGGCCGAGCAGGCGCAGCGCGCCGACGCGCACGCCGCGGCCGCGCGCAAGACGCGCCGCACCGCGCGCAACGAGGGCGCCACGCGCGCCGCCGTCACCAGCATGGCGGTGCGCGGCGCGCGCGAGCACCCGCCCATCGTCTTCCCGAGCAATCCGCTCGACGACTGGATGCGTACCCGCTCCAGGACCTAGCGGCGCGTCCCGCGCGCCGGCCGACCGCC
>NZ_AQPL01000517.1:0-3033 GCF_000395345.1 Cupriavidus sp. WS
GACCGCCGGCGCGCACGGCCGCGCCTTCCGCCGCCCGGCCGCGCGCTTCGCCCGGTGGCGGGGTCTTGCCGTTCCACGATCCCCGCCGCCGCCCTGGCAACCCGCGCCCAGGCAATCCGCTTCGCCGACCCGCCGCGTGCCGCGAGCACGCGCCGGCCCGCTGCTGCCCGCGTTTTCGCGCCACGCGCGCCTGGCGCAGCACGGTGCCGTGACAGGAGACCCGCATCATGAAGCCACGCTCTTTCCAGACGCTGCGCCAGGCCTTGCGCGCATTCCCGGGGGCCCGGCCCGCCGGCCTGCTGCGCGGCCTCGCCGCCGCCGGCGTGATCGCAATGGCGCTGCCGGGCGCCGCGCATGCCCAGGCATCCGTCACACCAGCCACCGCCGCCACCGCCGCCACGCCGGCCGGCACCGCCTACGACGGCCTGTCCGCGCAGCAGCAGGCCGCGCTGCTCTCGAAGCAGGTCGCCGGTGGCGAGCTCGCGAAGCTGCCCGACGAGCCGCTGCTGGCCGTGTTCAACGCGCTCCAGCCCGAGACGCCGCTGCTGTGGGCCAAGGCGGAGGTGAGCCGCTATCCCGAGTACGAGTACTGGATGACGCGCCAGGAGCGCCTCAACGGACAGTGGCAGGACCAGCCCGCGCGCATGCTGATCCGCTACCGCCACGCGCCGCGCCAGCTCTATGCGAAGTGGCTGCCCGGCGGCAGCCAGGCCGGCCAGGAGATCCTCTACGACGAGACCCGGCGCAAGGACGAGATGTACGGCCACCTGGGCGGGCTGCTGGGCTTCACCTCGATGTGGATCGCGCTCGACGGCACCATCGCGCGCGCGCAGTCCAACCACACCGTGCGCGACCTCGGCTTCCAGTACGTGGTGGCGATGCTCGAGCGCGACGCGCGCTCGCTGCGCGCGGCCGGCCTCTCCGAGCGCTTCGCGCGCGCCGAGATCGTGCAGGAGCAGGGCACGCGCATGGTGGCGCTGACCTGGGAGCTGCCCGCCGGCGCGCCGCGCTACTACGCCAAGCGCGTGCAGCTGATGCTGGACCTCAAGAACCCGTGGCCGCGCGTGGAGACCGCGTGGGATGCCGATGGAAACATGGTGGAGAAGATTGTCTTCGAGAAGGCCGTGCGCAAGACATTCGACACCGACACGTTCGACGCGAAAAACGGCGACTACAGGTTCTGAAACCATGCCGCCGGACCCGGCGCCGCGCGGGGAAGCCGCGCGCGCCGTTTGAATTGCGCCGCGCGCGCGGGCGCGCCGCGGTTTGAACAGGCGGCGCGAGCGCCTGCATGGCGGTGGCGGGCGCGCGGCGCGCGGTGTTTGGAACGGGCGCTCTATTGACGCTCGCGCGGGCGAACGGCGAGAGTCGCTGCACAACGACTCATATACAAGACCGGACAAACCGGCACGACACAAAAATACAAAACCGATAAAAAGGAGACAAACGATGGCCCGCTTGAATGTATTCAACGGCCTTGCGGCGCTGGCTGGCACAAGCCTGGCGCTGACCCTCGCCGGCTGCGGCGGCGGCGATGCGCCAAGCCCCGGCTCGGCCGAGGTCGCATCCTGCGCCAGCACCGGCAGTTGCCCCGCCAGCGGCCCCGCGCAGTCCGGCCCCGCGCCAGCGCCGCTGTGCCCGGCCTCGCTCGACTACGCCACCGTCTATACCGGCGGCTCGGGCGGCGGCGAGTTCGTCAAGATGCAGTTCGACACCACGGCGCTCACGTACCGGCTGCAGATCCTCGAGTCGCCGGTGCCCAAGGCGCCCGGCAGCGTGCAGCCCACGCGCGCCGGCGTGACCTACACCGGCACCATCGCCCGCCTGACCTCGCTGCCCAGCGCCGAGCAGAACCGCTGCGCGCTGGCCATCCGCAGCGCGGTGCCGTCCGACGGCGGCGCGCAGGCCGTCATCGACCCCGCCGACCCGCCCATCATCTTCGTCGGCAACGGCGTGGCCGGCGGCGGCATCCCGGGCGCGACGATCTCCTATCCCGGCGTGGACCTCGGCATCGGCGCGCCGATCGGCGCCATCCCCGCGAAGACCTTCCCGATCTACCCGGTGCTGGCGTTCGCCGAGACCGAGACGGACTTCGCCAAGGTGGCGGGCACCTACAACATGCTGGGCTACCACCTAGTGCCGTCGGGCGGCAACCTGTTCCCGGCCGGCAACTTCATCCCCGCCACCGCGCAGACCGTCGAGACCCTGAACGCGGACGGCACCTGCACCGCGGCCAGCGGCAGCTGCCGGTCCACCGGCAACCCGTGGCGGCCGCGCGCGCAGAACGACGGCGCGTTCGAGAGCAACAACGACGCCGGCACGCGGCAATACCCGTTCTTCTACACGCAGTCGCTGGTCAGCGGCCCCACCACCAAGGCCAAGGGCATCCTGGTCGCGGGCAAGCTCAACGGCGCGCTGGTGCCGCTGCTGATCCGCACCGGCTACGCGCACATCGACCTGACCGACCTGCTCGACCCGATCAACGTGGACGACGAATCGGGCCTGGCCTTCCTCGCCCCGGCCGCCACGCTGACCAGCGCGCAGCTCAACGGCTCCTACGTCGGCTCGGGCAGCGATTTCGTCTACACCTCGTCGATCGTGCAGGACAAGCTGGTCGGCCTGGTCGACCCGCTCACCACCAACGTCAAGGGCGCCTTCCAGCTCGACTTCTCGCAGGCCCGCCCGGGCCAGATCGGCACCACCGACAACAGCGGCACCACCGGCACGCTGATCGCCACCGGCCACGCCTTCGCGCACCTCGCGGGCACCGGCGGCGCCAACCCGACCTTCCGCGTCAGCGTATTCGCCAGCCCCTGAGCCGGCAGGCATCGAAGCCTGCCGCGCGCGCCCGGAGGAGGCGCGCGCGGCGGCCGGCAGCGCACGGTGCCGCCTCACGGCACCCGCGCGGAAAAACAGAACAACAGGCCAGGAACCACGCGCCGCACACAAGGCGCTTCAGGAGACAGACATCATGCACAAGGCCCCCCTTTTCCCGTCGTCCGGCGCGCGGCCGGCGTTCTCTTCGCCGGCCCG
>NZ_AQPL01000518.1:0-2659 GCF_000395345.1 Cupriavidus sp. WS
CGCGCGCCGCGCGTCCCGGCTGGCGCGCTACGCGCTGGCGCTCGCCGGCGCCGCGCTGCTGGCCGCCTGCGGCGGCGGCGGCGACGGCGACCACACCAGCGCCGCGCCGGCCGCGGCGATCCCCGTGCGGCTGTGCCCGGCCGCGCTCGACTACACCACCACCTTCACCGGCGGCACCGGCTCGGGCGAGCTGGTCAAGGTGCAGATCGACACCAGCAAGATGACCTGGCAGGTGACGTTCCTCGATTCGTCGGTGCCGCGCGCCACCGGCACCGTGCAGCCCACGCGCAGCGACACCGCCAGCGGCAGCAACGTGATGAGCGGCAAGCTGCAGCCCGAGACCGGGCTGCCCACCGAGAAGCTCAACCAGTGCGCGTTCCAGCTCGCCGGCGCCAGCCTCGACCCGAACCGCCCGGCGCGGCTGTTCGTGGGCGAGGGCGTGGCCGGCGGCACCATCCCCGGCGCGCGCATCCAGTTCGACGGCGTGGCCGGCGCGGGCGTGGTGCCCGACACCACCTTCCCGTACTTCCAGTTCATCGGCTTCGCGCAGACCGAGACCGACCTCGGCAAGATCGCCGGCCAGTACAACGGCTCGGGCTTCCACGAGGTGCCGTCGAAGAACTTCCAGACCGTGGCGCAGGACTACCGCATGACGCTGGCCGCCGACGGCTCGTTCCTGGTGTGCGACAACAAGCCCGGCGGCACCTGCGCGCAGAAGGGCAACAAGTTCGTGCCCACCGCCGGCGGCGCGCTGCTGTCGACCAACTACGCGGCCGAGCTGCCGCCCACGCTGGGCGGCACGCTCGGGCGCGCCTACCTGATCGTGGGCAAGCTGCGCGGGCAGCTGGTGCCGGTGATGATCCGCGTGGGCTACGCCAGCGGCTCGATCGGCGGCGTGCTGGGCGGCATGCCGCTCGGTGCCGACGACGAGATCGGCATCGGCATGATGGCGCCGGCGGCGGCCGTCGCGCAGGGCTCGGTCAACGGCGAATACGTGGGCGTGGACAGCAGCTTCGACTACCGCACCACCGCGCTGGTGGGGCCGGACGCCACCATGCTCGACCCGTTCCGCGCCTCGGACGCGTCGCTGGCCACGGCGTTCGCGCTGGACTACGCGCAGCAGGTGCCGGGCGTGGTGACGACCACGCGCAAGGGTGGCGCCGCGGGCGGCCCGACCGGCAAGTTCATGTTCACCGGCGGCGTGTTCGGCTTCCTCGAGTCGCGCGGCGGCAGCCCGTATTTCACCATCGGCGCGTTCGTGCAATGACGGCCATGCGATCCACACACATCCGGAAACACAACATGACGATGAACGCCATTCGATTCGCCGCGCCGCTGCTGGCCGCGGCACTGGCCTGGCTCGGCGCCATGCCGGCCGCGCACGCGCAGAAGGCCGGCGACAACGTGGTCGCGCTGGGCTGGTTCCACATCAGCACCAGCGGGCACAGCAGCCCCTTCACCACCAGCGTGATCGACGCGCCGATCAACGGCCCGCTCGGGCTGCCGTCCTCGTTCAGCGCGCCGGGCAGCAGCATCAGCACCTCCAACGCCGACACGCTGGGCCTGACCGTGAGCCACTTCTTCACCGACCACATCGCGCTGACGACGGTGGCCGGCGTGCCGCCCAAGTTCAAGCTCCACGGCCACGGCGACCTGATCCCGCCGGGGCCGGCCGGCGCGCTGGGCCGCCAGCCGCTGGGCGACCCCAGCCTCAACCCGATCATCACCGGCGCGCGCCAGTGGAGCCCGGCGGTGATGGCGCAATACCACTTCCTGGAGCCGACCGCGCGCGTGCGGCCATTCGTCGGCATCGGCGTGTCGTACAACTTCTTCACCAACATCGACCTCAACCCGGCCTTCGCCGCGTCGGTCAACAACAACCTCGGCGCCACGCTGGCGGCCGGCGCCGGCAAGCCGGGCCCGACCTCGGTGGAGGCCAAGGCGTCGAGCTCGTGGGCGCCGGTGTTCAACCTGGGTGGCTCGTTCGCCATCACCGACCAGTGGGGGCTGACCGCGTCGGTGACGTACATCCCGCTCAAGACCACCTCGTCGATGATCGTCAAGGCCGCCGACGGCACCGTGCTGTCCACCTCCAAGGCGGACATCAGCCCGAGCCCGATCATCGTGTTCGTGGCGGCGACGTACAAGTTCTGAAGCCGGCGCGGCGGCGCGCCACGGATCGATTATGCTGATGCCTCGCCGGCCCGTTCCCGGGCCGGCTTTTCCTCGGAGGCAATATGCAACTCATCGGCATGCTCGACTCGCCCTATGTCCGCCGCGTGGCCATCTCGCTGCGGCTGCTGGGGGTGCCGTTCGAACACAAACCGGTGTCGGTGTTCCGCGCGTTCACGCAATTCCAGGCCATCAACCCGGTGGTGAAGGCGCCCACGCTGGTATGCGACGACGGCACGGTGCTGATGGAGTCGGGGCTGATCCTCGACTACCTGGCGGTGCTGGCCGGCCGCAGCCTGATGCCGGCGGACCTGCCCGCGCTCCAGCACGCGCTGCGCGTGGCCGGGCTGGCGCTGGCCGCCTGCGAGAAGACCGTGCAGATCGTCTACGAATGCAACCTGCGGCCCGACGAGAAGCAGTACGAGCCGTGGCTCCCGCGCGTGCGCGGCCAGCTTGGCGCGGCCTACGCGGCGCTGGAAAAGGAAAT
>NZ_AQPL01000519.1:0-870 GCF_000395345.1 Cupriavidus sp. WS
GTGCGCGGCCAGCTTGGCGCGGCCTACGCGGCGCTGGAAAAGGAAATCGCCGACACCGCGCCGCCGGCCGACGAGCGCCGGCTCACGCAGGCCGACGTGACCACCGCCGTGGCGTGGCGCTTCACGCAGATGATGCTGCCGCAGGCGGCCGACGCCGCCGCCTACCCGGCGCTCGCGGCGTTCAGCGCCGCCGCCGAAGCGCTGCCCGCGTTCAGGGACACGCCGCCGGACTGAGGTCCTTGGCCATCTCCGTGGTGGCGTGCCAGCCGAGCGCGACGTAGAGCGGCCGGCCCATCTCGGTCGCGTGCAGGATCGCGTACTGCACGCCGCGCCGCGCGAACTCCTCCTCCGCCAGCTGCATGAGCCGGTGGCCCAGGCCCTGCTTGCGGTGGGACGTCTCCACGTAGACGTTGAGCACGTAGCCGCGCTTGTCCTGGGTGGGATGGGCGGGGTGCGGCGGCCAGTCGATGGCCATCAGGCCGATGCCCGCCACCGCGCGGCCGTGCTCGGCGAGCACGAAGCCGAAATAGCTGCCGTCGCGCAGGCGCGGTTCCAGCCACGGGCGGAAGCGTTCGGTCATGGCGCGCAGGACGGCGTCATCGCGGCCGGCTTCGCGGAACATTTCCTCGCGGTGGTAGCAGACTAAGTCTAGGTCGTCGGGGGTCAGGGGGCGGACTTCCATTGGGGTGGGGGAGGGTTGGCGTCGGGGATTGTTATGCTAGCGCAGGTGGTCGGGTTCGGGAGTTTTGGGGATCCTTGTTCTAGCTGTCGTGGGCCTTGGGGCTCGGGAAGGTCTTGGTAGTTCGGGCTTGGGATTCTTGTTCTGGCTTCTGTGGGCCTTGAGGCGCGAGCGGTTTTGGTGGTTCGGGC
>NZ_AQPL01000520.1:0-14822 GCF_000395345.1 Cupriavidus sp. WS
GCGGGACGGCCGCCCTCGCGGTCCTGCGCGGCCTGGCGGCGCGTGGCCACCAGATTGCGCAGGCCGCGGCGCAGGCCTTTGCGGCGCGGTGCGCCTTCGGTGCCATTGCCGGCATCGCCGGCTTCGCCGGCCGGCGCATCCGCCGGGCGGACGTCTTGATCAACGGAATCGGACAAGGTATTCACATTCGGATGTTGCATGGTGTTCAGTTGGACACGCGCTCGTCGTGCTCATCGTGCTCGCTGGGGTGCGCCGGATCCGCCGGGTTCATGCCCGGCGCATCCGGGGCTTCGGGCTCCTGCTCGCCGGAGGCCACTTGCACGTGGTAACCGTTGGCCGGGGCTCGCGCTTCCGTTTCTTCTTCCGCCTCGCCGCCGCTCGCGGCGGGCTCCGCCTCGGCAGCGGGTTCTGGTTCTGCTTGCGGGGCCGGCTGCGCCGCGCCGACCGCCTCCGCTTCCGTTTCCGCCCCGGACACGGCCGGGAATTCGGGTTCGGAGACGCTGGGCTCGGAGACACCGGGTTCCTCATCGGCCGGCAGGGCATCCTGCACGGCCTCGGGGACCGCCTCCGCCTGTTCGGCCACGGGCGCTTCGGCTTGTGCCTCTTCGCCGGCGGCATCCGCCTGCGCGGGCGCGGCTTCGTCGGGCTCCGCCTGCGCGAAGGCTTCCTCGTCGCTGCCGTCGGGCAGCGCGCCGAGCGCCTCGAAATCGATCGGGGCCTGGTTCAGCAGCGCTTCCTGCGACTGCGCCTGGATGTCTTCCAGCGGCGGCAGCTCATCCAGCGTGCGCAGGCCGAGGTCGTCCAGGAAAGCCTTGGTGGTGGCGTACAGCGCCGGGCGCCCGGGCACGTCGCGGTGGCCGATGACCTCGATCCAGCCGCGGTCCTCGAGCTTCTTCACCACTTCGGTGCTCACCGTGACACCGCGGATTTCCTCGATGTCGCCCCGCGTCACCGGCTGGCGGTAGGCAATGATCGCCAGCGTTTCCATCACCGCGCGCGAGTACTTGGGCGGCTTCTCGGGGTTGAGCCGGTCGAGATACTCGCGCATCGCGGGGCGGCTCTGGAAGCGCCAGCCGCTGGCCAGCGCCACCAGCTCCACGCCGCGCTGATCCCAGTCGCGGCGCAGCTCCTCGAGCAGGACGCGGATGGTATCGGCACCGACGTCGTCGGCAAACAGCCGCCGCATGTCATGGACGCGCAAGGGTTCCTGCGCACAGATCAGCGCGGTCTCGAGGACGATCTTCGCCTCTTGGGTATTCATGTTGATTGCGTGCAGCCTGTCTTTGCACCTGCGCCCCGGACTGGCCCGGACGCACTGGAGATTGCGGGTTCAGCGGTGGGGATTGCCACCGCCATCTGTCCGCGCAGCCAGCCGCATGCTCGCTTGCATGTCGGCCGTGCGCTTTCCTGTCTTGCATCGGATGCCGGACTGGACCGGCAGGAGATCGTCCGGCCACCGGCGTTGCCTGCCGGTCGACGGAGCCCTTGCGTCGCGCCTTTCCCCCTGATGTGGCGGACCTGTCCGGCGCGACGCAGGTCGCACCGGGTGCAAGAAAAAACGGATATCGGCCCTGCTTGGCCTACGCTGCTTGGCCTGATTCACCCCGCCCTGCCGAGGCTGGTCTTTTGAACCGAATCTTTTAAACCGGACGGCGGGTGGGGAACGGTCCCTGGCGGTCGTACTTGCCTGGGGAGTTCCTGGCATGCATCCCTGAGAGCGAATGCTAACCGGCGATGCCACGGTGAAATACGCTGCGCGATATCGCTGTTCTTGCGATTGTATGGCATTCCCAGCCAAACCTGCAACCGCTTCCCTTGCGCGGCCGCCGGCCCGGGTGCGCGGCACGCCACGGGACGGCCCGTCAGAACACCAGGCAGAAGCCGTGCGCCGCCAGCGATTCCGGCAAAAGCAACGTGCGCGCCACACCCGCCACGCCGAAGCCGATCACGGCGAAACCGGCCACGGCGCGCACCGCCGGGCGGCGCGTCAGTTGCCGCAGATAACCCGACAGGCCCGAAATCACCAGCAGGTTGGGCAGCGTGCCGAGCCCGAACACGGCCATCACCAGCGCGCCCGAGGCGGCGTTGCCGGCCAGCAGCGACAGCGCCAGCGCGCCGTACACCATGCCGCACGGCACCAGCCCCCAGGCCAGGCCCATGCCGTAGCGCCGCGCCAGCCGCGCCTGCGGCAGCGCCATGCCGGACAGCCGTCCGGCCGCGCCCAGGCCGCGCAGCAGGCCGCCCGCGCCACGCGCCGCCAGCCGCTCCAGCCAGGCCGTGCCGAGCATGCGGCCGCGCAGCATCCACAGCCCCGACACCACCAGCATCGCGCTGCCGGCGCCGAACAGCCAGCGCTGCAGCGGCAGGTACTGGGCCTTCCAGACACCGGCGCCCAGCGCGCCGAGCAGCGCGCCGAGCAGCGCGTACATGCTGAGGCGCCCGGCATGCATGACCAGCAGTTCGAGCAGCCAGTGCCCGGGCCGGCGCAGGATGGTGGCCGGCACCCGGGCCACGCCGCCCTGCTCGGCCGCCAGCGCGATCCCGCCGCACATCGCCGCGCAGTGCACGCCACCCAGCAGAGCCAGGGTAAATACGCTGAAAAGCACGCCTATGGTCAACATCCACTCCCTGTCCGGCCGTTTGGCGCGGTAAAATGCGGTCGACGCGCCCCCGCAGATCCCAGAGGCGCTGTCGACTTCCAGTCCAGCGCCAGCGCCTGCGCGCGTGTTGCAGGCATGACGGCGAGCCGCCGCACAGCACCCCGCAGAGGGTGCGGATGCGCCAGGCCCGCGCGCCGGACTTGACGTCGCCAGTGTCTGTAACCGACGTCATCGACGTCAAGCTCTCGACGCCATGCGCCTGCTTCGCCGCGCTGGGTTGACTGCGTTAAACCGGACAGGCCCCAATTGCTCACCACCATTCCTATCTCCGAGATGTCGCCCCGCTGCTCCACGTGCTCGCTCGGCCAGCTTTGCCTGCCGGTCGGCATGACGCAGCACGACCTCGACAAAATGGACACCCTGGTGCAGGAACGGGTGCGGGTACGCAAGGGCGAAACCCTGTACCGCCTTGGCGATCCGCTCACCGCCGTCTTCGCGATCCGCTTCGGCACGCTCAAGACGCACCTGACGATGGAGGATGGCCGCTCGCAGATCACCGGTTTCCACCTGCCCGGCGAAGTCGTCGGGCTCGACGGCCTGGGCGAGATGCAGCACGCATCCGATGCCACCGCGCTCGAGGATACCGAAGTCTGCGTGGTCCGGTTCGGCGATCTCGAATCGCTCTCCGGCGCCCTGCCCTCGCTGCAGCACCAGTTCATGCGCCTGATGAGCCGCGAGATCTCGCAGGACCAGGTCATGCTGATCACGCTCGGCTCGATGCGCGCGGAAGAGCGCCTGGCGGCTTTCCTGATGAATTTGTCGGAGCGGCTGTCCGCGCGCGGCTACTCGTCCTCCGAGTTCGTGCTGCGCATGAGCCGCGAGGAGATCGGCAGCTATCTCGGGCTCAAGCTCGAGACGGTCAGCCGGCTGTTCTCGCGCTTCGCCGAGGCCGGCCTGATCCAGATCCGCCAGCGCCACGTCAAGCTGGTCGACATGCCCGGCATCAAGCAGATCGTCAACAAGTCCTGCTGATCGCCCTGCCGGGCCGCCGGCTCCGGCGTCCTCCGGACGAGGCGTCCGCCGGGCGGCGCGGGCGCGCCGGTTCGCGCCGCTCATCTCGTCTATTCCCTGTCCGTTCCGCGCTTGTTGCGCTTGTTGCGCTCATCGCGCCTGCCGCGCTCATCGCGTCCGTTGCGCCCATCCCGCACGCTCCGCGCCCGTTCCACGTCTATTCCAGCTCGTCCGTGTCGGCCAGCCGCGTCGGCATGGTGTACAGCGTGAGCCCGCTCGACAGCGAGCAGAGCACCCACGCGAACAGGAACCCCACCGTGTAGACCGCCTCGCGCGAGGCCTCCACCTGCTGCCCGAAGAAACGCAGCTCGCCCGGGTCGACCATCGAGAACACCAGCGCAGTCGCCAGCCCGCCCACCAGGAAGCCGGGCCACAACACCCACATCAGCCAGCGCAGCCTCATGGTCACCTCGCCTGCGCCGTGGCCGGCGCCGCGGGGTGCGCGGCGGCGGCGGTCTTCTCGACCACCATCCCGTGCCGCGCCACGCCCTCCTCGATCGGCCGGTCGGGGTGCGACATCGCCAGCCAGATGGTGAACCCGCAGGCCACCATCGCCACCAGCGGGCCGCTCATCAGCAGCCACGGCCAGGGCTCTTTCCACCAGGGATTGCTTTGCTGCGTCATCTGGCCTCCTTTGGTTGTCTGTCCGATGCGGGCATCCGTCACGGCTGCCCGCATCACAGATTGCGCGGCACGATGAAGCTCGTGCTCTGGCTGATCTCCGCGCCGCGCGCGCCCGCGGCTTCGTCGCCGGCGGCGGTCACGGTCACGTGGATCTTGTGGGTGCCCTGCCCCGCGGCGTCGATCGGCACGCGCACGCGCACCGGGATCAGGCGGTTCGACGTCGGATCGAGGTCGCCGGCGCTATGGTCGTATTCCACCGTCAGGCCCTTGAGCTCGTCGCTGTCCGCGCTGATCGCCACGCGCATCGGCGCCTCGGTGGTGTTGATCAGCTGCAGGCGGTACACGTTCTCGATCCAGCGGCCTTCCACTTCGCGGCCGAGCGCGCCGCGGTCGCGGATGATGTCGACCTTGAGCGGCGTGCGCATGGCCAGCGAGGCCATGAAGCCGCCCACCAGCGCCAGCCAGATCACCGAGTACACCACCGTGCGCGGACGCACCAGGCGCTTGCGCGCCACGGCTTCCGAGAGCGCGCGGCGCATGGCGTTTTCCGAGGTGTAGCGGATCAGCCCGCGCGGATACGCCATCTTGTCCATGACCTGGTTGCAGGCGTCGATGCAGGCGCCGCAGCCGATGCAATCGTACTGCAGCCCGTCGCGTATATCGATGCCGGTCGGGCACACCTGCACGCAGATGCTGCAATTGACGCATTCGCCCAGCCCCGAGGCCTTGTAGTCGGCCTTGCGCGAGCGGCTGCCGCGCGGCTCGCCGCGACCCACGTCATACGTCACCACATAGGTGTCGCGGTCCACCATCACGCTCTGGAAGCGCGCATACGGGCACATGTACTTGCACACCTGCTCGCGCATGAAGCCCGCGTTGCCCCAGGTGGCGAACGCATAGAACAGCATCCAGAAGGTCTGCCACGGGCCCAGCGACAGGCTCAGCACCTGGCCGCCGAGCGCGCGGATCGGCGAGAAGTAGCCGACGAAGGTGAAGCCGGTCCACAGCGCGATCAGGATCCACAGCGAATGCTTGGTGGCCTTGAGGCGCAGCTTGCGCGCGCTCCAGGGATCGCCGTCGAGGCGGATGCGGGCGAAGCGGTCGCCTTCGACATGCCGCTCGATCCACATGAAGATCTCGGTATAGACCGTCTGCGGACACGCATAACCGCAGAACAGCCGCCCGGCGATGGCGGTGAACAGGAACAGCGACAGCGCCGAGATCACCAGCAGCACGGCAAGATAGATCACGTCCTGCGGCCACAGCACCAGGCCGAAGATGTAGAACTTGCGCGCGCCGAGATCGAACAGCATGGCCTGGCGGCCATTCCACTGCAGCCAGGGCATGCCGTAGAAGAACAACTGGGTCAGCACCACGACCCACACCCGCCAGCGCGAAAACGCGCCGGTCACCGAGCGCGGATAGATCTTGCGGCGGACTTCGTACAGGGTTTCGTCGGAGCTCTGCGCATCCGCCGTGGCGGATGCGGGCTCCCGCTGAGCCGCGGGCAAGGTACGGGACCTGGCAAGCGGCTCCGGTTCGGGGGCATTCATGGATTCTCATCTCCGCCTGCGCGGATACCGCGCAGGCATACTACGTCCAGACTCATTGCCCGCTCCCGGTACCTGCCCCACTGGTGTTGGACAGGCCCCAGACATAGGCGGTCAGCATGCGGATGCGCTCGGGTGTCAGGATTTCCTCGT
Organism: Cupriavidus sp. WS; assembly: GCF_000395345.1. NCBI lineage: Bacteria > Pseudomonadati > Pseudomonadota > Betaproteobacteria > Burkholderiales > Burkholderiaceae > Cupriavidus > Cupriavidus sp. WS. The sequence goes on from NZ_AQPL01000520.1 coordinate 5,999, forward strand.
GCGCGGGCATGTGGTTGTTGTGGCCCTTCTGGATGGCGTCGACGATGTTCGCCTCCGAGCTGCCGTACAGCCACACGTTGTCCGACAGGTTGGGCGCGCCCAGCGCCTGGTTGCCCTTGCCGGTGGCGCCGTGGCAGGCCGCGCAGGTCGACTTGAAGGTGCTCTCGCCGCGCGAGGCGCGGATCGGGTCGGACGCCAGGCCCGACAGCGAGCGCACGTACTGCGCCACGTCGCCGGACAGCTTGGCGTCGATGGCGGCGCCCAGCGGCGGCATCACGCCGTTGCGGCCCTTGGTGATGGTCTGGGTGATGGTGGCGGGGTCGCCGCCGTACAGCCAGTCGTTGTCGGTCAGGTTGGGAAAGCCGCGGCTGCCGCGCGCGTCCGAGCCGTGGCACTGCGCGCAGTAGTTGAGGAACAGCCGCTGGCCGATTTCGCGCGCCTGCGGGTCCGCCGCCACCTGGGTGACGTCCATCTTCATGTACTTGGCGTAGATCTCGTTCTGCACCTGCTCGGCAGCCTTGCGGTGCGCGGCCAGTTCGCCCTGCGTGGAGAACTTGAGCACGCCGGCGTACGAACCGAGGCCCGGGTACAGCACCAGGTAGATCAGGCCGAAGATGCACGCCAGCAGGAACATCCACATCCACCAGCGCGGCAGCGGGTTGTTCAGTTCGCGCAGATCGCCGTCCCAGACGTGGCCGGTGTCCTGCGTGGCGTCCGCGACCTTGGCCACGCGGCGCTGCGAGAACAGCAGCCACACGCACCAGACGATGCCGACCAGCGCGATGGCGGCAATGTAGTAGCTCCAGAAATCCGTGAAGAAGTCGCTCATGACTCAGTGTTCCTGCTTGGTGTTGTTGGCGCCGGCGGGGCTGCGCTCATGGCGGGCAGCCAGCGGCTCGTCGGGCAGGGCGAACGGCAGCATGGCCGACTCCGCATTGGCGGGCTGGCGTCCGGCCGACCAGGCCCACCAGCAGATCGCGAGGAACGCGGCCATCGAGATCACGGTGGCGCATGCAGTGATGATCGCCATGATTTACTCCTTGGCCGGCGCGGCCGGCGCCGCGGGAGCGGCCGCCGCCGTATCGACGCGGACGTTGCGCTTGCTGATGCCGAGTTCCTGCAGGTAGGCCACCAGCGCGTCTTCCTCGGTCTTGCCTTCGAGCGTGGCGGGCGCCTGCGCGATCTCGGCATCGGTGTAGGGCACGCCCAGGCGCCGGAGCGCGCGCATGCGGTCGCCGATGTCGCTGGTCTTCAGCGCGGCCTTCTCGAGCCACGGATACGACGGCATCACCGATTCGGGCACCACGTCGCGCGGGTTGCGCAGGTGGATGCGCTGCCAGTCCTCGGAGTAGCGTCCGCCCACGCGCGCCAGGTCGGGACCGGTACGCTTGGAGCCCCACAGGAACGGGTGGTCGTAGACCGACTCGCCCGCGGTCGAGTAGTGGCCGTAGCGCTCGGTCTCCGCCTGCAGCGTGCGCACCTGCTGCGAGTGGCAGCCCACGCAGCCTTCGCGGATGTAGATATCGCGGCCCATCAGGCGCAGCGGCGAATACGGCTTGATGCCCGGATCCGGCTCGGTGGTGGAGTGCTGGAAGAACAGCGGCACGATCTGGACCAGCCCGGCGATGCTGACCACCAGGATGGTGCAGATGATCAGCCAGCCGATGTTCTTCTCCAGGGTCTCGTGCGAAAAGAAGCTTTGTTTCTGCGACATCGTTTCTGTCCTGGCGTAATCAGTGGGCGGAGGCGGCGGCGGTCGTCGCCGGGATCGGCGCGTCCACGGCAGGCTTGCCGATGATGGTCTTGGCCACGTTGTAGGCCATCAGCAGCATGCCGGAGAGGAAGCACAGGCCACCGAGCAGACGGATCAGGTAGAACGGATACTTGGCCTTGACCGCTTCCACGAAGGCGTAGGTGAGCGTGCCGTCAGGCTGCGTGGCGCGCCACATCAGGCCTTCCATCACGCCGGCGATCCACATCGAGGCGATGTACAGCACCACGCCGATGGTGGCGATCCAGAAGTGCAGCTCGATCAGGCGCACGCTGTACATCTCCTTCTCGCCGAACAGCCGCGGGATCAGGTAGTAGAGCGAGCCGATCGAGATCATCGCGACCCAGCCCAGCGCGCCGGAGTGCACGTGGCCAATGGTCCAGTCCGTGTAGTGCGACAGCGCGTTGACGGTCTTGATCGACATCATCGAGCCCTCGAAGGTCGCCATGCCGTAGAACGACAGCGCCACCACCAGGAACTTGAGGATCGGGTCGGTGCGCAGCTTGTGCCAGGCGCCCGACAGGGTCATGATGCCGTTGATCATGCCGCCCCACGACGGCGCCAGCAGGATCAGCGAGAACACCATGCCCAGCGACTGCGCCCAGTCCGGCAGCGAGGTGTATTGCAGGTGGTGGGGACCAGCCCACATGTACGTGAAGTTGAGCGCCCAGAAGTGGACGATCGACAGGCGGTACGAGTAGATCGGGCGGCCGGCCTGCTTGGGAATGAAGTAGTACATCATCCCGAGGAAGCTGGTGGTCAGGAAGAAGCCCACCGCGTTGTGGCCGTACCACCACTGCACCATCGCGTCCTGCACGCCGGCGTAGGCCGAGTAGGACTTCCACATCGACACCGGCATCTCGATGTTGTTGACGATGTGGAGGATGGCGATGGTCAGGATGTAGGCGCCGAAGAACCAGTTGGCCACGTAGATATGGCGGGTCTTGCGCTTGACGATGGTGCCGAAGAACACGATCGCGTAGGCCACCCACACCAGCGTGATGAGGATGTCGATCGGCCATTCGAGCTCGGCGTATTCCTTCGAGCTGGTGATGCCCATCGGCAGCGTGATGGCCGCGGCCACGATCACCAGTTGCCAGCCCCAGAACGTGAAGGCCGCGAGCGGGCCGCAGAACAGGCGCGCCTGGCAGGTGCGCTGCACCACGTAGTAGGAGGTGGCGAACAGCGCGCTGCCGCCGAAGGCGAAGATCACCGCGTTAGTGTGCAGCGGGCGCAGGCGCCCGAACGACAGCCACGGCGTGTTGAAGTTGAGCTCAGGCCAGATCAGCTGTGCTGCGAGCAGCACGCCGACGGCCATGCCCACGATCCCCCATACGACAGTCATGACGGCAAATTGCCGCACGACGCCGTAATTGAAGGTGTCGGCGCGAGAATGCGCGGCGGTGACATCCATTCAGACCCCCAGATTGTAAAAACAAATTTGATGATGTGACTGTAGAAAAACGCGGCCCTGGGTGCGTTGATCTGTATCAAGCGCATCGGAAAGCCGGGGAACTCGCCCCGCGGCGCCCGCTGCACGACCGCGCCGGAGCGCGGTTCAGGGCTTGTCGTTGTCCAGCAGGATGGCCTCGGCGGGACGGTCGAGATCGTCGTACTGGCCGGCGTGCAGTGCCCACCAGAGCGCGCCGGCGATCACCGCCACCAGCACCAGGCTCATCGGCACCAGCAGGTAAAGCATGTCCATGCGTCAGTCTCCGGTTCCGGTCTTGCCCGTGCGCAGCAGGCGCCAGGCGTTGGCCACCACCAGCAGCGACGACACCGACATGCCGATGCCCGCCATCCAGGCGGTGACGTGGCCGGTGGCCGCCAGCGGGATGGCGATGACGTTGTAGGCGAAGGCCCAGACGAGGTTCTGCCGCACCACGCGGCGCGTGCGGCGCGCGGTGCGCAGCGCCTGCGCGATCTCGGCGATGCGCCCGTGGGCGAGCACCGCGTCGGCGCCGGCCTGGGCCAGCGGCGCGCCGCTGCCGATGGCGATGGAGACCTGCGCCTGCGCCAGCACCGGCGCGTCGTTGATGCCGTCGCCGACGGCCAGCACCACCGCGCCGGCACGCTGCAGGCTCGCCACGTATTCGCGCTTGCCCTCGGGGGTGACGCCGCCCTCGCGGCGCGCGATGCCGAGATGGTCGGCCCACCAGTTCACCGCCGCCGGCGTGTCGCCGGACACCAGGTGCGTGGTCACGCCGAGCCGGCGCAACTGCGCCAGCAGCGTGGCCGCCTGCGCGCGCGCGGTATCGGCCAGCGCGAACACGGCCAGCATGCCGCCGGCGTCGCCGAGCCAGACCAGGGTCGCGCCGCGTCGGTCGCTGGCGGCCAGCGTGGCGGCGATGGCGTCCGCGTGGTCGGTGCCGCGGCTGCCCGCCAGCGCGGCCACGAACTCGCGCCGCCCCAGCCGCAGGCGCCGGCCATCCACTTCGGCCTCCAGCCCCTGCCCCGGCACGTTGCGCACCGCGCCGACCGTGTGCGCGTCGCCGGCCAGTCCCCGCGCCTGCGCTGCCTCGACGATGCCGCGCGCGAGCGGGTGCTCGCCGGAGCGCTCGATGGCGGCGGCCAGGCCCAGGCTGGCGGCCACGTCGGCCGCGCCGAACGCATGGGTCTGGACCAGCGCGAAGCGGCCTTCGGTCAGCGTGCCGGTCTTGTCGAGCATGACGTCGGTGACGCCGGCCAGCGCTTCGAGCGCATGGCCGCGCGTGAGCAGCACGCCGCGCCGCGACAGCGCCGCGCCCGCCGCGGCCAGCGCCGCCGGCGTGGCCAGCGAGAGCGCGCACGGGCAGCTCACCACCAGCACCGCCACCGTCACCAGCAGCGCGCGCGCGGGATCGATCCACGCCCACCAGACCACGCCGGCCAGCGCGGCCAGCACCAGCAGCACGGCCACGAACCAGCCCGCCACGCGGTCGGCCAGCGCGGCCAGGCGCGGCTTCTCGGCCAGCGCGCGGTCCAGCACGGCGACGATCTCGGCCAGCCGCGTCGCCGCGCCCACCTTGACCACGCGCAGCTCGAGCGGGCTGGCGGTATTGAAGCAGCCGGCCAGCACCGTGTCGCCGGCGGCGCGCGCCACCGGGCGGCTCTCGCCAGTCAGCATCGATTCGTCGAGCTCACTGGCGCCGGCCACCACGGTGGCGTCGGCGGGCACCACCTCGCCGGCCTTGACCCGGATCAGGTCGCCCGCGCGCAGGCGCGCCACCGGCACGCGCTCGCCCGTGCCACCCTCGTCCCGCAGGCGCTCGCAGGTGGATGGCAGCTGGCGCGCCAGCATCTCGGCGCCGCTGCGCGAAGCCTGGCGCACGCGCAGCTCCAGGTAGCGCGCCAGCAGCAGGAAGGCCACGAACATCGTGACCGAATCAAAATACACCTCGCCGCTGCCGCGCAGCGTGGCCACGGTGCTGGCGAGGAAGCCCGCGCCGACGCCGATGGCCACCGGCACGTCCATGCCGAGGTGCCGCCGGCGCAGCCCGCGCCACGCGCCGGCGAAGATCGGCGAGGCCGAGTACAGCACCACCGGCAGGGTCAGCACCAGGCTGGCCCAGCGCATCAGCTGCAGCTGGCCGGGCTCGATGGTGGCTTCATGGGTGTAGATCGGCCATGCGTACATCATCACCTGCATCATGCCGAGCATGGCCACCGCCATGCGCATCAGCAGGCCGCGGCGCGCGTGGCGGTCCTGGCGGTCCGAGCGCGACACCTCGAACGGCCACGCGAGGTAGCCGATCCCGGCCAGCGCGGCCAGCAGCGCGGACACCGGCTGCTCGGCGGCGCGCCAGCGCACCACCACGCGGCGCGTGGCCACGTTGGCGATCACGGATTCCACGCCGGGCAGGCTGCCCAGGTGCTGCTCGATCAGCCAGGCGCAGGCGGCACAGCGGATGTTCTCGGGAGCCAGCGTGATCTCGGCGCGCGCGGCGTCGAGCGGCCGCACGAACTGGGTGCGCAATTCCTCGGTGTCGTAGGCGGCCCAGACCGGCTCGGCCTCGCGCCGGGCGGCATCGTCGATGGGGCGCGCGAAGCGCGCCTGGTCGCCGTACAGGTGGCCGAAGCCGGCGGCATGGAGGGTCTGCGCCAGCGCCTGGCAGCCGCCGCAGCAGAAGGCCTGGTCCTCGCCGCCGATGACGGCATGCAGCACCGGCTCGCCGGCGACGAAGGCCTGCCCGCAATGGAAGCAGCCGCCCCGCGCGCCAGCGGCCGGCGCGGCGGCGCTGGCCGGCGGCGTGGTCGCGATGGAAGCGGACAGGGATGCGGCGGCGGAAGGGGGCATTGGGACTCTTTTTTACCATTGGCATGGTATGAGCCCCCCGGGCAAGCCGCCTTGATACAGATCAAGCGGGTGGATCAGGCGCGCCGCGCGGCGGCGCGCCGGTGTGGCCAGCGCCTCAGATCGGCGCTCAGGCCAGCGCTCAGGTCGGCGCTTCAGGTCAGCGAGGTATCCACGGTGCGGCGCGGCGATTCCAGGTATTCGCGCGACTGCATCTCGATGATGCGCGACACGGTACGGTGGAATTCGTTGGACATCTGGCCCTCGGTGTAGAGCTCGTCGGCCGGCACTTCGGCCGAGATCAGCAGCTTGACCTTGTGGTCGTAGAAGACGTCGATCAGCCACGTGAAGCGGCGTGCCTCGGACGACATGCGCGGCGTCATTTTCGGCACGTCGGACAGCACCACGGTGTGGAACTGCGTGGCCAGCTCGAGGTAGTCGTTCTGCGAGCGCGGCCCGCCGCACAGCGTGGCGAAGTCGAACCACACCGCCCCGCCGGCCTTGCGCAGCGCGCGCAGCTCGCGGTGCTCGATGTGGAGGATCGGCGATTCGTCGGGCACGCCGGCGATGCTGGTGAAGGCGTGGCGCAGCGCGGCGCTGGCCTCGGGCCCCAGCGGCGTGTGGTAGGCCTGCACCTGCTCGAGCGCGCGCTTGCGGTAGTCGATGCCGGCGTCGACGTTGAGCACGTCGAGCTTGTGCTGCAGCAGCGCGATGGCCGGCAGCACGCGGTCGCGGTGCAGGCCGTCCGGGTAGAGCAGGTCCGGGCGGTAGTTGGAGGTCATGACGAACTGCACGCCGTTCTCGAACAGTTGCTGGAGCAGGCGGTGCAGGATCATGGCGTCGGCCACGTCGTTGACGTGGAACTCGTCGAAGCAGATCAGGCGGAAGCGCCGCGCGATGCGCCTGGCGAGCTCGTCGAGCGGGTCCGGGCGGCCGCGCAGTTCCTCGAGCTGGCGATGGACCTCGCGCATGAACTCGTGGAAGTGCAGGCGCGTCTTGCGCACCACCGGCACGCAGGTATAGAAGCTGTCCATCAGGAAGGACTTGCCGCGCCCCACTCCGCCCCACAGGTACACGCCCTTGGGCACTTCCGGGTGGACCAGCAGCTTCCTGAGCGTGCTGTTGCGGCGGCTCTTGTACGCGACCCACTCGTCGTAGCACTGCTGCAGCCGTGCGACGGCGCGCAACTGCGCCTCGTCCGAGGTGTAGCCGCGTTGCTTCAGTTCCTGCTCGTAGTACTCACGGACGTTCATGCTGACTGCTTGCGCTGGTGCCGGCACGGATGGCGACGGGCCGGGCTGGAAATGGAACGGGGATCGGGAGACCGGAGGATCAGGGAGCGGGACCCGCGGCGACGGCGCCTGCGCGCCCTGCCGCCCCGAAAGCGAAAACGGCGCGCCGCTGGAGCGGCGCGCCGGTACTCAACGACACGCTGGCCGATATGCAGGCATGCGCCTTACATATTGAGCTGGCGCTTGTCCACGGCGAGGGCGGCTTCGCGCATGACTTCCGACATCGACGGATGCGGATGGCAGGTGCGGCCGATGTCCTCGCTGGCGGCCTTGAACTCCATCGCCACCACGGCCTCGGCGATCAGGTCCGAGGCGTTCGCGGCAACCACGTGCACGCCCAGGATCTCGTCGGTCTTGGCGTCGGCCAGCATCTTGACGAAGCCTTCCGGATGGCCCATGCCCAGCGCGCGGCCGTTGGCCAGGAACGGGAACTGGCCGGACTTGTACTCGCGGCCCTCGGCCTTGAGCTGCTGCTCGGTCTTGCCCACCCAGGCGATTTCCGGGAAGGTGTAGATCACCCACGGAATGCAGTTGTAGTCGATGTGCGGCTTCTGGCCGACGATGCGCTCGGCCACGGCCACGCCTTCGTCTTCCGCCTTGTGCGCGAGCATCGGGCCGCGCACCACGTCGCCGATGGCCCACAGGCCCGGCACCTTGGTGGCGCAGTGGTCGTCCACCTCGATGAAGCCGCGCTGGTCGGTGGCCAGGCCGATGGCGTCCAGGCCCAGGTTGTCGGTGTTGGGCACGCGGCCGACCGACACGATCAGGCGGTCCACTTCCAGGGTCTGGGCGGCGCCGTCCTTGTCGGTGTAGCTGACGGTGACGCCGTCGGCGCCGGTCTTGACCGCGTCGACCTTCACGCCGAGGCTGAACTTCAGGCCCTGCTTGGTCAGCAGCTTCTGCGCTTCCTTGGCCACGCCTTCGTCGGCGGCGCCCAGGAACGACGGCAGCGCTTCGAGCACGGTCACGTCCGCGCCCAGGCGGCGCCACACCGAGCCCAGCTCGAGGCCGATCACGCCGGCGCCGATCACGCCCAGCTTCTTCGGCACGCTGTCGAACTTGAGCGCGCCTTCGTTGTCGCTGACCAGCTTGTTGTCGACGGTGATGCCCGGCAGGTGGCGCGCCTTGGAACCGGTGGCGACGATGACCTGCTTGGCGGTCACGACCTCGGTGCCGGCCTTGCCGGCGATCTCGACCTGGAAGCCCTCGGCGGTCTTGCCGGTGAACTTGCCGTAGCCCTTGAGCAGCGTGACCTTGTTCTTGCGGAACAGGAACTCGATGCCCTTGGTCATCTTGCCGACCACGTCGTCCTTGCGCTTGAGCATCTTGGCGATGTCGACCTTGACGTCGCCCACGGTGATGCCGTGGTCGCCCAGGTGGTGCTGCACGTTCTCGAATTCTTCCGAGGAGGCCAGCAGCGCCTTGGAGGGGATGCAGCCCACGTTCAGGCAGGTGCCGCCCAGGCGCACTTCGTCCTTGGGATCGTCA
>NZ_AQPL01000521.1:0-1232 GCF_000395345.1 Cupriavidus sp. WS
GTGCCGCCCAGGCGCACTTCGTCCTTGGGATCGTCATAGGCATTGCCTTCGCAGCAGGCCACGTTCAGGCCGAGCTGGCCGGCGCGGATGGCGGCGATGTAGCCGCCGGGGCCGGCGCCGATCACCAGTACGTCGAATTGTTTGCTCATGGATTTCCTTTTGCGGCCCTGGCGGGGCAACGTCGCCCGCCGGGCCGCCATCAACTCTTCGGTCCGCCCTGCCCGCCCGCGCCACGCGGATGGCGGGCGCGGCGGGCACGGCTTCGGTCACTGCGGTTGCAGCAAAGGCTTACAGGTCCAGCAGCAGGCGTGCCGGATCTTCCAGCGCGTCCTTCATCGCGACCAGGCCCAGCACGGCTTCGCGGCCGTCGATGATGCGGTGGTCGTAGGACATCGCCAGGTAGTTCATCGGGCGGATCACGATCTGGCCGTCTTCCACCACCGGGCGGTCCTTGGTGGCGTGCACGCCCAGGATGGCCGACTGCGGCGGGTTGATGATCGGGGTCGACAGCATCGAGCCGAACACGCCGCCGTTGGAGATCGAGAACGTGCCGCCGGTCATTTCCTCGATCGACAGCTTGCCGTCCTTGGCCTTCTGGCCGAATTCGGCGATCTTCTTCTCGATGTCGGCCAGGCTGAGCTGGTCGGCGTTGCGCAGGATCGGCACCACCAGGCCGCGCGGCGAACCGACCGCGATGCCGATGTCGAAGTAGCCGTGGTAGACGATGTCGTTGCCGTCGATCGAGGCGTTGATCAGCGGGAACTTCTTCAGCGCGTGGACCGCGGCCTTGACGAAGAACGACATGAAGCCCAGCTTGACGCCGTGCTCCTTCTCGAAGCGGTCCTTGTACTTGTTGCGCAGGTCCATCACCGGCTTCATGTTCACTTCATTGAAGGTGGTGAGGATGGCGTTGGTGGCTTGCGACTGCAGCAGGCGCTCGGCGATGCGCGCGCGCAGGCGGCTCATCGGCACGCGCTCTTCCGGACGGTCGCCGAGGGCGGCGAAGTCGACCGGCGCGGCCACTTGCTGCAGCGCGGGCTTGGCGGCGGCGGGTGCCGGGGCGGCCTTGGCGGCCGGCGCGGCGGCGGCGCCCAGCACGTCGCCCTTGGTGATGCGGCCATCGCGGCCGGTGCCGGCGACCTGGCTGGCCGACAGGCCGCCTTCGGCCATCAGCTTGGCGGCCGAGGGCATGGCCACGGCGCCGGCAGCGGCGGGCGCGGCGGCCGGCGCGG
>NZ_AQPL01000522.1:0-15708 GCF_000395345.1 Cupriavidus sp. WS
GACAGCAGGTAGCCGTGCGCGCAGTGCAGCTCCAGCCAGTCGAAGCCGGCTTCGGCGGCGCGCCGCGCGGCGGCGGTGAAATCGTCGCGCACGCGGTCCATGTCGGCGCGCGTCATCTCGCGCGGCACCTGCGAGACGCCGGGCAGGTAGGGCAGCGGCGAAGCCGACAGCAGCGGCCAGTTGCCGCCGGCAAGCGGATAGTCCATCTGCTCCCAGCCGAGCTGGGTCGAGCCCTTGCGCCCGGCGTGGCCGAGCTGCATGGCGATGCGCGCGTCGCTGCTGGCGTGCACCAGGTCCACGATGCGGCGCCAGGCGTCGCGCTGGGTGTCGTTCCACAAACCCGGGCAGCCCGGCGTGATGCGCGCGTCCGGGGAAGTGCAGGTCATCTCCGCCACCACCATCGCCGCGCCGCCGAGCGCGCGCGCGCCGAGATGCGCCAGGTGGAAATCGCCCGGCACGCCGTCCACGCACGAGTACATCGCCATCGGCGACACCACCACGCGGTTCTTCAGCGTCACGCCGCGCACGCGGAACGGCGTGAACATCGGCGGCACGGGATGCGCGGCGGGCACTGCGGGCGCGGCGCCGCCGGCATGCGCCGCGGCCTGCCCGGCCAGCCAGCGCTCGAAGCCTGCCACGTAGGCCGCGTCGCGCACGCGCAGGTTCTCGTGCGAGATGCGCTGCGAGCGCGTCAGCAGCGAGTAGGCGAACTGCTCCGGGGCCATGCCGGCGTAGCGCTCGACGTTCTCGAACCACTCGGTGGAATTGCGCGCGGCGTTCTGGATCTTGAGCACCTCCACGCTGCGGCTGGCCTGGTAGCGCTCCAGCGCCCGCGGCAGCGCGGCGGCGCCGACGTCGCCCGCATCGCCAGCGGCGCGGATGTTGTCGGCCAGCTCGATGGCGTCTTCCAGCGCCAGCTTGGTGCCCGAGCCGATCGAGAAATGCGCGGTGTGCGCGGCATCGCCCATCAGCACCACCGGCACGCGGCGGCCGTCGGCCAGCGTGTTCCAGTGCACCCAGGTCTGGCAGATCACGCGCGGGAAGCGGATCCAGCTGGCCGAGCCGCGCAGGTGGGTGGCGTTGCTGATCAGGCGGTGGCCGTCGAGATGGCGCGCGAACAGGCGCTCGCAGAAGGCCACGCCCTCCTCCTGGCTCATCTGCTCGATGCCCGCGGCGCGCCACACCGGCTCCGGCGCCTCCACGATGAAGGTGGAAGTGCTGTCGTCGAAGCGGTAGGCGTGGGCCTGGAACCAGCCGTGCCCGGTCTTCTCGAAGGCGAAGGTGAAGGCGTCGAACAGCTTGTGCGTGCCGAGCCAGACGAAGCGGCAGCGGCGCGTGTCGATGTCGGGCCGGAAGGTGTCGGCATAGCGCGTGCGCACGCGGCTGTTGATGCCGTCCGAGGCGATCACGAGGTCGGCCCGGTACTGCTGCGCGAGCGCCTGGTCGTCGGCCGCGTCGGTCTCGAACACGAGATGCACGCCGAGCGCCTCGCAGCGCGCCTGCAGGATGTTGAGCAGGCGCTTGCGGCCGATGCCGATGAAGCCGTGCCCGCCGGAGCGGATGGTGCGCCCGCCGATGTGGACGTCGATGTCGTCCCAGTGGTTGAACGCCGCGTCGATCTCGCGCGCGCTGACCGGATCGGCCTGCCGCAGGTTGTCCAGCGTGGCGTCGGAGAACACCACGCCCCAGCCGAAGGTGTCGTAGGGGCGGTTGCGCTCGACCACCCAGACCTCGCTGGCGGGGTCCCGCAGCTTGGTCAGCAGGCCGAAATACAGCCCCGCCGGGCCGCCGCCGATACACAGCACTCGCATCTTCCGTCTCCTGCGTGCCGGCCCGGGAATGCCGCCGGCCGGCGAACTCGGCACATGCGATGCGCGACCGCGCATCTAGATCATGCCTAAATATTTTATGCCTAAAATATTAGCCCGCATGCCGGCGCCTGGCAAGCACAATCTCTGCGGCGGCGCAGCGGCGCCGCCGTCATCTCCGGCCGGGGCGCGGCATTCGCCGCCCCGCCCCGGCCAGCCCTGCCGTCCGCCTCAGCCCTGCATCGCCGCCTGCAACTGCGCCAGCGCGCTCGGGTCCTCGATGGTGGTGAGGTCGCCCGCGTCGCGCCCCTCGGCCACGGCCTGCATGGCGCGCCGCAGCAGCTTGCCGGAGCGGGTCTTGGGCAGCGCGCCCACGAAGAACACCCGCGCCGGGCGCGCCACCGCGCCAAGCTGCTGGTCCACGGTCTTCATCAGGTCGCCCTCGAAGGCCAGGCGGTCGGCCTGGGTGGCCGTGCGGCTGGCGTCGCGCGCGATCACGAAGGCCATCGCCACCTGGCCCTTGAGCGCGTCGTGCACGCCCACCACTGCCACCTCGGCCACCGCCGCGTGCGAGGAAATGCTCTCCTCGATCTCGCGCGTGCCGAGCCGGTGGCCGGCCACGTTGATGACGTCGTCGGTGCGCCCGAGGATGAAGATGTAGCCGTCCTCGTCCTGCACGCCCCAGTCGAACGTGGAATAGCAGCGGCGCCCCGGCACGCCGGTCCAGTAGGTCTTGACGAAGCGCTCGTCGTCGCCCCACACGGTGGTCATGCAGCCCGGCGGCAGCGGGCCGTCGATGGCCACCACGCCCTTCTGCCCGGGCGGGCATTCGGCGCCGGTGTTCTCGTCGACGATCTTCAGGCCGTAGCCGTACACCGGCACGCCCGGCGAGCCCAGCTTGGGCGGCAGCGGCTCGACGCCGCGCTGGATGGCGATGATCGGCCAGCCGGTCTCGGTCTGCCAGTAGTTGTCCACCACCGGCTTGCCGATGCCCTGCTGGATCCAGCTCGCGGTGGGCTCGTCGAGCGGCTCGCCGGCCAGGAACAGCAGCCGCAGGCTGGACAGGTCGTAGCGCGTGAGCCAGGCCGGGTCCTGCTTCTTGAGCACGCGGATGGCGGTGGGCGCGCTGAACATCAGGTTCACGCGGTACTGCTCCACCAGTTGCCACAGGATGCCGCCGTCCGGGCGCACCGGCGTGCCCTCGTACATCAGCGTGGTCATGCCGGCCAGCAGCGGGCCGTAGATGATGTAGCTGTGCCCGACCACCCAGCCGATGTCCGAGCTGGAGAACATGGTGTCGCCGGCCTTGCCGCAGAAGATGTATTCCATCGACGCGGCCAGCGCCACGGCATAGCCGCCGGTATCGCGCTGCACGCCCTTGGGCTTGCCGGTGGTGCCGGAGGTATAGAGCACGTAGGACGGCTCGTTCGATTCCAGCCACGTGCACGGCACCCGCGCCGCGCCCACGCGTTCGCGCCAGGCGGCGTAGTCTTCGTCGCGGCCCGCGGCCAGCGTCATCGGCGCCAGCTGGCGGTCCACCAGCAGCACGCGTTCGGGCTTGTGCGCGGCCAGCTCCAGCGCCGCGTCCAGCAGCGGTTTGTAGGGCACCACCTTGCCCGCGCGCGAGCCGGCATCGGCGCTGATGACCACGCGCGGCTGCGCGTCGTCGATGCGCGCGGCCAGGCTGACCGAGGCGAAGCCGCCGAACACCACCGAATGGATCGCGCCGATGCGCACGCAGGCCAGCATGGCGAACGCGGCCTCGGGAATCATCGGCATGTAGATCAGCACGCGGTCGCCCTTGACCACGCCCATCTGCTGCAGGATCGCCGCCATGCGGTTGACCTCGTCGTGCAGCTCCGCGTAGCTGTAGCTGCGGTGCTCGCCGGTCTCGGTGGACACGTAGATCAGCGCCGGCTGGGCCGCGCGCTCCGCCAGATGGCGGTCCACGGCGTTGTGGCAGAGATTGGTGCGCCCACCCACGAACCAGCGGGTGAATGGCGCGCGGCTGTCGTCCAGCACGGTGTCGAACGGGGTCTCCCATTCGATGCGGCGGGCCTGTTCGGCCCAGAAACCGGCGGGATCGCTCAGCGACCGGGCGTGAAAGGCACGGGTTGCCGTCATGGCTTGTCTCCTCCGCTTTGTCGCGGGTTGTGTGATGTCTTGCCGGCGGGCTCGATCGACGAATTCGCGATGCAAAGCACTAGTTTGCCACCACCGGCGGCGCTTGCAGTCTGGCCATGCCGCCTTACGCAAGACTTACCGGCCGCCGCGCGGCAAACAAAAAGGGCGTGCCTGCGCGGCACGCCCTTGATATAGCGCAAACCCGGTGCGGGCCAGGCCCGCGCCCTCAGCGCGTGTGCGCCTTGCCCGAGGCCTTGGCCGGGCCCGCCGTCCGGGCGGCGGGCTTGGCGGCGGCGCCCTTGGCCGTCGCCACCGCTGCCACCGCCGGCGCGGCCTTGGCGGACGATGCCCGCGCCGGCGCCTTGGCCGCCACGGCCGCGCCCTTGCGCGGCACCGCCTGCACCTCCACGCGCTGGCGCGCGCCGCGGCCGCCCTTGCCGGGCGCCGACGCGCGCACCGGCTCGACCGCGCGCACCGGCACCAGCGCCGACGCGGTCGACGGCAGCGCCGGCGCGCTGGCGAAGCGGCTCGCCGCCGGCACCATCACCACCAGGCTCTGCCCCGCCACCAGCTTGGTGCCGGACAGCTTGTTCCAGGACTGCACCTGGCCCGCCGACACGCCATAGCGGCGCGCCACCGTGGCCACCGTGTCGCGCCGCCCGGCGCGCACCACGATGCGGCGCGCGTCCGGCACGTCCGGCTCCACCGCCATCATGGCGCTCTCGGCCAGCGTGGCGCTGATGTCCTGGTTGTGCTCGCCCGAGCGCGGCACCACCACCGTGGAGCCGGCCTTGAGCCGCATGCCCTTGGGAATGCGGTTGATGTCGCGGATGGTGTCGGCGTCGATGTTCAGCCGCGCCGCCAGCGACTCGATGCGCTCGCGGTTGTCCACCGTCACCGCGGTCCAGCTCGACAGCCCGCCCCGGTAGGTGTTGAGGTTGTACTGGAAGCGCTCGGCGTTGTCGAACGGCAGCAGGATCTGCGGGTTGGCCGCGCCCAGGATCACCGGCCGGTTGAACGACGGGTTGAGCGCCTTGAACTCGTCGAGCGGCAGGTTGGCCAGCTTGGCCGCCAGCGTGACGTCGATGTCGCGCGAGGTCGTCACCGTGACGAAGTACGGGTGGTCCGGGATGTCCGGCAGCTTGACCCCGTACGACTGCGGGTTGGCGATGATGTTCTTGACCGCCTGCAGCTTGGGCACGTAGTAGCGCGTCTCGTTGGGCATGCTCAGGCTGGCGTAGTCGGTCGGCAGCCCGCGCGCCTGGTTGCGCGCGATGGCGCGCGAGACCGCGCCCTCGCCCCAGTTGTAGGCGGCCAGCGCCAGTTGCCAGTCGCCGAACATGTCGTACAGCCGGGCGAGGTAGTCGAGCGCGGCGTCGGTGGAGGCCAGCACGTCGCGCCGCTCGTCGCGGAACATGTTCTGCTTGAGGTTGTAGGTCTTGCCGGTGCTCGGGATGAACTGCCACATGCCGGCGGCCTTGGCGGTGGACTCGGCCTGCGGGTTGAACGCGCTCTCCACGAACGGCAGCAGCGCCAGCTCGGTGGGCATCTTGCGCCGCTCCAGCTCCTCGACGATGTGATACAGGTAGCGGCTCGAGCGTCCCACCATCCGCTCCATGTAGTCCGGCCGCTGCGCGTACCACTGCGTGCGGTCGTCGACCAGCGTGCCTTCCAGGTCGGGCATGGCGAAGCCGCGCCGGATGCGGCCCCAGATGTCGTTCGACGGGCCGCGCAGCCAGTCGAGGCTGTCGCTGTCGACGTTGATGACGGAAGCGCTGTTGATCGAGTTGAGCGGATCGGGCTTCGAGACAGCCGGTCTGGTTGCGGAGGCGGTCGCGGTGCCGCCGTCGGCGGCTTCAGGCGGCGTTGGCGTGCTGGCGCACGCTGCTAGCAGCGTGGCACACGCAAATACCGCCAGTAATCGACCAATTTTCATTAAGTTCTCAAATCGTGACGCTAAAAATTTGCCTGATGCTAAAAAAATCCGGCTTTCGCGTCAATGAAATTCTCCCCGCCGCGGCGGCGGGCAGGCCGGCGCGGCGGGCAATGGATGCGGCAGGCGCAGGCCAGGCAAAGGCTGGCGGGCGCCGCGCGCAATCAGCGGAAATTGTCCTTCCAGCCGCGCAGCGCGCCGAAGGCCGCCGCGTCGTCGCCGGCGGGACCGCCCGCGTGGGCGACCACCGCCCGGCGCACGCCGGGCTCGCGCGAGCGCAGGAACGGATTGACCTCGCCCTCCTGCGCCACCGTGGTCGGCACGGTCGGCGTGCCGGCCGCGCGCAGCGCCTCCACGCGCGCCTCCCACGCCGCCAGCGCGGCATTGTCCGGCTCCACCGCGCGGGCAAAGCGGACGTTGCTGCGAGTGTACTCGTGCGCGCAGTAGACGCGCGTGTCTCCAGGCAGCGCGGCCAGCTTGTCGAGCGAGGCCAGCATCTGCGCCGGCGTGCCCTCGAACAGGCGCCCGCAGCCGCTGGCGAACAGCGTATCGCCGCAGAACACCGCGCGGCCCGCGCCCGGCAGGTCGGCCACGTAGGCGACGTGGCCGGCGGTGTGGCCCGGCACGTCCAGCACGCGCAACCGCATGGCGGGATGGGCCACGTCCACCGCGTCGCCCTCGCGCACGGCCACGGTACGCCCGCCGATGCGCTCGCCGGCCGGCCCGATCACCGGCAGCGGCGCGCCGTCCGGCGCCGCCGGGTGTGCCGCCAGCAGCTCCGCCACGCCGCCCTGGTGATCGCCGTGGTGGTGGGTGATTACAATAGCGCCCAGGGCCAGCCCGTGGCGCGCCAGGTAAGCCTCCACCGGCGCAGCCTCGCCCGGGTCCACCACGGCGGCGCAGTGACCGTCGTGGATCGCCCAGATATAGTTATCCTGGAATGCGGGAATCGGCTCCACCTTCAACATGCGTGCTCCTATGTCCAAGCGTCCGATTATAAGTTGGGAAGACTGGCTTGCCTCGCCACCCGGGCAGTACATGCTGCAATGGGAGCAGACCCAGTACGACCGGACCGTCACGGACATCTTCGGCTACCACGCCGTGCAGCTCGGCCTGCCCCACATCGACACCCTGCGCGAGAACCGCATGCCGTTCTCCGCACTCGCGCTGGCGCCCGGCAGCGGCCCCCACGGCCCGCGCGCCCAGGCCGACGCGCGCCAGTTGCTGTGCCGCTTCGACGAACTGCCGTTCGAGACGCAAAGCATCGATCTCGTCACCCTGCCGCACGTGCTGGAATTCTCCGAAGACCCGCACGAAGTGCTGCGCGAGGTCTCCCGCGTGCTCATGCCCGAAGGCCGCGTGGTCGTCACCTGCTTCAACCCGATGAGCCTGTGGGGCGCGCGCCAGGGCCTCAAGCGACTCGGCGCCGACCCCTTCCTGCCGCACGACAGCCAGTCGATCGGCTTCGTGCGCATCAAAGACTGGCTCAAGCTGCTCGGATTCGATATCATCCGCGGCCGCTTCGGCTGCTATTGTCCGCCCTATCGCACCGAGCGCTGGCTGCAGCGCGCCGCCTTCATGGAAAAGGCCGGCGACCGCTGGTGGCCGATCTTCGGCTCCGTCTACATGATCTCGGCGGTCAAGCGCGTGCGCAACATCCGCCTGGTCGGCCCCGCGTGGAAGACCAAGCCCGCGCTGTCGCCGGTCGCCGCGCCGGTGGCCACGCCCACCGGCACCCACGGCAAGTCGCCCGGCGACGAGCACTGAACGCCACCGACTCTTTACCGAACAACCCGGCGGGCGCCGCCACAGGCCGCCCGCCCCAGCAGCGAACTCCATGTCAAGCAACGAAATCGAAGACGTCATCATCTACTCGGACGGCGCCTGCAAGGGCAATCCCGGCCGCGGCGGCTGGGGCGCCGTGCTGGTCGCCGGCAGCAACGAAAAGGAACTGTTCGGCGGCGAGCACAACACCACCAACAACCGCATGGAGATGACCGCCGTCATCGAAGCGCTGCGCGCGCTCAAGCGGCCCTGCCGCGTGGCGGTCTACACCGACTCGCAATACGTGCAGAAAGGCATCGGCGAATGGCTGCCCGGCTGGAAGGCGCGCGGCTGGAAGACCGCCGACAAGAAGCCGGTCAAGAACGCCGACCTCTGGCAGGAAATGGACAAGCTCGCCCAGGGCCACGACATCTCCTGGCACTGGGTGCGCGGCCACAACGGCCACCCCGGCAACGAACGCGCCGACGCCCTCGCCAACCGCGGCGTGGCCTCGCTCAAGCAACAGTAACCCACGCGGCGGCGGCCGGCCGCCGCGCCCCACCGGTTAGAATGCCCGCCATGCGACAGATCGTACTCGACACCGAAACCACCGGCCTCAACGCCGCCGGCGGCGACCGCCTGATTGAAATCGGCTGCGTGGAGCTGCTCAACCGCCGCCTCACGGGCCGCCACCTGCACTTCTACGTCCACCCCGAGCGCGACATCGACGAAGGCGCGATCGCTGTGCACGGCATCACGCTCGAATTCCTGGCCGACAAGCCCAAGTTCGCCGAGGTCGCCCTCGAGATCCGCGACTTCATCCAGGACGCCGAGCTGATCATCCACAACGCGCCGTTCGACCTTGGCTTCCTCGACATGGAATTCAAGCTGGTCGGCCTGCCGCCGTTCCGCGAACACGCCGGCAGCGTGATCGACACCCTGCGCGAAGCCCGCCAGATGTTCCCCGGCAAGCGCAACTCGCTCGACGCGCTGTGCGACCGCCTCGGCGTCAGCAACGCGCACCGCACGCTGCACGGCGCACTGCTCGACGCGGAACTGCTGGCCGAGGTCTACCTCGCCATGACGCGCGGCCAGAACTCGCTGGTGATCGACATGCTCGAAGGCGGCGGCGAGGAAAGCGGCGCGGTGGCCGCCGCCGACCTCTCCCGCCTGGCCCTGCCCGTGCTGATGGCCAGCGACGAGGAAATCGAAGCCCATCTCGGCGTGCTCAAGCAGCTCGACAAGGCCAGCGGCGGCAAGGTGGTATGGAAGGAACCGCCGCCCGAAACCGATGCCGCCCAGGCCGCGTAGACCGGCATGGGGCGCTCCGCGCAAGGGCAGCGGCAGCCCCGTGGATGTGCCGCACCACTTTTTTGAAGAAATTTCCAAGAAAGGGCTTTACAAGATACAGAGGTGCCGGCATAATTTCGTTTCTCTGCAGCACGGCAGCAACAACGCAGCAGCAGGGGTGGTTAGCTCAGCGGTAGAGCACTGCCTTCACACGGCAGGGGTCACAGGTTCAATCCCTGTACCACCCACCAGAATTCGGTGAAGAACGAAGGACTTGAGGCGACAGCCCAAGTCCTTTTTTCTTTGGTGCGTCTCCGGTGCGCCGCGCGCATGCGCAAGTCAATGGCCCGTGGCATTGCCGCGCCGCCGCCCGCCTGTCTTTCCAGAAATCCCCCACCCCCGGTTCAGATTTTTCCGCCTGAATCCGACCGCCACCTGCCGTAAATCTGGAACCGTCGCGCCGAAGGCGCATGCATGACGACGATCCGGAATGAAAAAAACATCTCGATGGATGCTCGCGGCCAGATGGCTGCTGACGCTGCTCCTCGGCTTTGTCAGCCTCCTGATGATCGCCGAGCTTTGGGGCAGCGCTTTTCCGCCGGACCAGGCCGGCGGCGTGCTCGGCCCGGTGAGCGCGCTCCACGCCCACCGCTCGCGCGAGCATTATTTCGCCGCCTGCGCGATCATCCTGGCCGCGGCCTTGTCGGCGTTGTGGGCGCTGTGGGCCACGCGGCGCGACCTGTGGCTGCGCTGCCTGGCCGGCGCGCCCGTCCTGACGATCTGGATACTGTCGTTCCTCAACAGCCTGGACTGAACGCGCATGCCGGCCAGCAACGCCGCCTGGTCAACGCTGCCCGAAGCTCGCATCGATGAACAGGTCCTTGTACTCGCGCGGCTGCGAGCGCCAGTACTGCTTGGGCGCGTGCACCTGCGCGCCGAGCTTGGCGGCGGCATGCCACGGCCAGCGCGGGTCGTAGAGCATGGCGCGCGCCAGCGACACGGCGTCGGCTTCGCCGTTGGCGATGATGGCTTCGGCCTGCTCGGGTTCGGTGATCAGGCCCACGGCGATGGTGGGCAGGCCCACTTCGGCCTTGACCCGCTGGGCGTAGGGCACCTGGTAGCCCGGCCCGAGCTTGATGGCCTGCGCTGGCGAGACGCCGCCGGTGGTGACGTGGATGGCCGCGCAGCCGCGCGCCTTGAGTACCTTGGACAGCGCCACCGTGCCTTCGATGTCCCAGCCGCCCGGCACCCAGTCGGTGGCGGAGATGCGCGCCCACACGGGCTTGTCGGCCGGGAACGCGGCGCGCACCGCGTCGAACACTTCGACCGGGAAGCGCATGCGGTTTTCGAGGCTGCCGCCGTATTCGTCGTCGCGCTTGTTGGCCAGCGGCGAGAGGAACTGGTGCAGCAGGTAGCCGTGCGCGGCGTGGATCTCGATGCCGTCGAGGCCCAGGCGTGCGGCGCGCTTCGCCGCGGCGACGAAGTCGTCGCGGACCTTGTCCATGCCGGCGCGGTCGAGCGCGTGCGGCGGGTCTTCGCCTTCGGCGTGCGGCACGGCGGAGGGCGCCACCGTCTTCCAGCCGCGCGGCTGGTCGGGGCGGATCTGCAGGCCGCCGTCCCACGGCGCGTGGCTGGAGGCCTTGCGCCCGGCGTGGGCGAGCTGGATGGCGATGGCGATCGGCGCGTGCGCGCGGGCGGCGGCGAGCACCTTGCCCAGCGCGGCTTCGTTGGCGTCCGAGTAGAGGCCGAGGTCCTGCGGCGTGATGCGCCCTTCCGGCGAGACCGCGGAGGCTTCGATGATCAGCAGCCCCGCGCCGGAGATGGCGAGCTGGCCGAGGTGAATCATGTGCCAGTCGCCGGCGGAGCCGTCCTCGGCCGAGTACTGGCACATGGGCGCGATGGTGATGCGGTTTTCAAGCCGCAGGTTGCCGATGGAGAGCGGCTGGAAAAGTTGACTCATGGGATGGGGTCCTTGTGGTCTGGGGCATGCACGGTGCTCGCGTGCGGGAATGCCGACCATTCTAGGACGCCTGCGCGTTTCGCGCCGGACGCGGCAACGGGTCTTGCCGCAACGGGTCCTGCCGCTATTGCGGGCGCTGCCCGCCATCCGCGGCCGGCAGCGGCGGCAGCCCCAGCAGGCCGAGCGTCGGGCTGACCGCGCCTTCGAGCAGCGCGCGCCGCGGCTCGATCCGCGCCAGCACGCGCAGGCCCAGCAGCACGGCCAGCAGGTGCGTGGCGGCGGCTTCGGGCGGCAGCGCCGGCGGGATCTCGCCGCTGCCCTGCCCCGCCGCCATGCAGCGCCGGAAGAACGCGCGCATCTGGTCCAGCTCGGCGACGATGGCGGCCTGCAGGTCCTCGTCGTCGGGCGTCGATTCCACCGCGGCGTTGACCAGCATGCAGCCACGATGCTGCTGGTCCGAGAGCGAGCGCTCGATCACCTCGGACATGAAGGCCGTGATGGCCGCGCCCGGCGGCAGCACGGATTCGACGCGGCGCATGCGCTCGTGCAGCGTGCGGGTGAGGTAGTGGTCCAGCGCGCGCCGGTAGAGGCCGCGCTTGTCGCCGAAGGCGTTGTAGAGGCTGGGTTGCGTCAGGCCCGTGAGCCGGACCAGGTCGCGCATGGAGGTGGCTTCGAAGCCGCGGGCCCAGAAAGCGTCTCCCGCGGCTTCCAGCACCTGCCGTTCATCGAATTCGCGGGGTCGCGCCATGAGGGTTCCTTGCCGTTTGCGTCGTCTGCTGCATCCGCCCCAAGAAACGGTCGTTTCCCGGCAGCCGGTACGGATCGATTATATATCGGACGATACACAACGCAAGCGCGGGGCCGGCGCGGCCCGGGCAAGCGCTCAGGCCGTGTGCGCGGCGCCTGCCTGACGGCTGCGCTCGCCCGCGGTGACATGATCGATGGCGTCGAGCACTTCCGCGACTTCCGGCACCACGCCTTTCGCGCCCACGGAGACGGACTGGCCCGGCGTATTGATGCCGAAATGCTGGCTGTCCGTCACCGTGAACAACATCACCGAAGGCTTGCCGAGCGCGTCGGCGAGATGGACGAAGCCGGTATCGGTGCCGACCACCAGCGCGGCGGCATCGACGCGCTGCGCGCATTCGGTGATGGTCATGCGCGGCAGCACTTCCGCGCCCGGGATCTCGGCGGCCAGCGCCTCGGATTCCGCGCGCTCGGCCGGCGAGCCCCACGGCAACTGGATCCTGTAGCCGCGCGCCGTCAGCTCCCTGCCGACCGCGATCCAGCGCTGCGCCGGCCATTTCTTGGCTTCGACCGAGGTGGCATGGAACAGCATCGCGCGCGGCTGGCCGTCGGCGTTGAGCGGCGTGGCCGGCGCCGGCACGCGCAGGGCGTAGTGCTCGGCCGGCTCGATCGGGTAGCCGAGCGCGTTGGCCACCACCATGCGCATCTTGTAGCGGGCCGTGGCGTCGCCGTGCGGCCCGAAGATCTGGGTGTAGGCGAACACGGCGCGCGCCTCGCCGAGATACTCGGCGGCGTAGCCGAGCCGGCGGCCCGAGCGCGCCAGCCACGCCACGATGGCGCTCTTGTAGACGCCGTGCACGTCCACCACCACGTCGTACTTTTCCCGGCGCAGTTGCCACAGCGCGCCGATGATGGCGCGCAGGTCGGCCCAGCTGCGCGACTTCTTGAAACCCCGCAGCGGCGGCGCGATCACGCGGTCCACGCCCACCGCCCAGCGCGGGATGTCCGCGCAGGAGGCGTCCGCCACCCAGTCGATCTTGGCCTCGGGATAGGCGCGGCGCAGGTCGGACACCAACGGCAACGTGTGGACCATGTCACCCAGCGAGGTGATCTTGATGACGAGAATGCGTTTCATGGGGCGGTCGGAATGGCTGAGGAATGGGGCCGGAGGGGGGCCGGCGAGGTCGTAGTATGCACCAGCCCGCCCCGCCGGCGCACCTCCGCCGCCCGCGCGCTTCAGTCCCAGGCCGCCGGGCCGGCCACCACGGTGGCGAAGCGGTCGTGCAGCGCGGCCAGCGCCGCGCGGTGGACCTCGGCCGCCGCCAGCGGCGCGCCGCCGAGCGGATCGGGCAGGTCGCGCGTGGCGCAGGCCGCGGCGACCACGGTGCTGCGATAGCCGTGGTCGAGCGCCGCGCGCACCGTGGCGCTGATGCACATATGGGTCTGGAAGCCGCCCACGATCAGCTCCTTGCGGCCAAGCTGCGCGAGCAGCGCGGCCAGCGTGGTGCCGGCGAAGCTGTTGGGCAGCCCTTTGGCCACGGTGTGCTCGCCGTCGCGCGCCTCGAGGCCTTCGATCAGCGCGGCATAAGGGCCTTCCGGGTCGAACGCGCCGCCGCTGCCGGCGCGGCCGTGATGCACCACGTGCACCACCGGGCTGCCGTGGCGGCGCGCGAGCGCCAGCAGTTCGGCGCAGGCCGCGACGGCGGCGGGCATGCCGGCCAGCGGCAGCTTGCCGTCCACGTATTCGCGCTGGTGGTCGACCAGCACCAGCGTGGCTGCCTGCCAGGCCGAAGGGGCGCGGCTGGCGCCGGCGAGGTCGAGCAGGGTGAAGGGTGCGGGCATGGTGGCTCCTTTTGATGTGGCCGCGCCGGCAGTCCGGTCGCGACGGGGTCCGGGCGGCTTGCCGGTGCCGCCGGGATGGTCGGTGTGCAGGCGATGATAGGGCGCGCTATGCTGTCCGGCAATTCTCAATCCGCTCACATCCGCCGTGCAAAAACGTTCACTGCATTGGGACGACCTGCTGACCTTGTCCACGCTGATCCGCACCGGCAACTACTCGGCCTGCGCGCGCGAGCTGGGCGTGACGCACGCCACCGCGATCCGCCGCGTGCGGCGGCTGGAAAGCGCGCTCGGCAAGCCGGTGGCCACACGCACCGACGGCGCCTTCGCGCTCTCGGCCGCCGGCCGCGCGGCGCTGGCGGCGGCGCAGCAGATGGAGCACTCGGCCGAGCGCCTGCTGCGCGCGGTGGAGGACGCCGGAGCCGGCGTCTCGGGGGTGGTCGGCATTGCCTGCACGGCGGCGCTCGGCAGCCATTTCCTCACGCCGCGGCTGGCGGCGCTGTACCGCGCGCATCCGCAGCTCGAAGTCAGGCTGGAGACCGACAACCGCGTGGCCAGCCTGGCGCGGCGGCGCGCGCACATCGCGGTGCGGCTGGCGCGCCCGCAGGAGAGCGACGTGATCGCGCAGCGCGCGGGCAGCATGGGCTACGGCCTCTATGCGCCGGCGCGGCAGCCGGGCAGCGGACCGTGGCCGGAGGAAGCCCTGGCGGCGGCGCCGCTGTGCGGCCTGCTCGACGAAGGGCTGGCGCTGCCGGAATCGGAATGGACGCGCCGCGCCGGCGCGCGCGCCGGCTTCCAGTCCAACAACATGCTGGCCGTGCACGAGGCGGTCTGCGGCGGGCTCGGCATCGGGCTGCTGCCGCACCATCTGGCGCGCGGCGACGCGCGGCTGGAACTGGTGCGCGACGTGCCCGAAGTGGTCAGGGAAATCTGGCTGGCCTATCCGCGCGAGTTCCGCGGCGCGTCGCGCTTCCGGCCGGTGATCGACTGGCTGGCGCACGCGCTCGCGGAATGTCCGTGAGCGCCACGCCGGCGCGCCACGCCCGACGCCCGCCGGGTGGCGGGCGTCGGTGCTGCGCAAGGCCGGGCTTCAGGCCGGCACGGGTTCGGCCACGGGGCCCGACACCGCCACCGTCAGCAGGTCGGCCGCGGCCTTGATCCGCTGCGGCGCGCCGAACAGCCGCGCCACCACCAGCCCGTTCTGCAAGGCGCCGAGCACGGCCTGCGCCATCGTCTGCGGCGCCAGCGCCGCGGGCTTGTGCTGCGCGGCCTGCACGCTTTCCAGCAGGCGCGTGAGCCACGTCTCGTTCACGCGGTAGAACTCCTTGAGCACGCGGTGCACCGGCTCGGGCAGCAGCAGCGCCTCGGTCGACAGCATGCCGACCAGGCAGATGCGGTCCCCGCCCGCCGAATCGAGCCACGGCTGGAGGAATTCGCGGGCCTGGTCCTCGGGCGGCAGGCCGGTGTCGATATGGCGCACGTGGTCGCAGATGCGGGCGCTGTACTCCGTCACCGCCGCCTGCACGAGGTCTTCCTTGGTCGGGAAGTAGTAATGGATGCTGGACGTCTTGACGCCCACGCGCTCGGCCAGGTCGCGATAGCTGAAACCATTGAAACCCCGCTGCCGGACCAGCACCAGGGTGTGCTCGAGCAGTTGTTCGCGTACGGATAGGGTTTTCATCTGGCATTTGTCCGCTGTTGGGCGGACCCTCTCGACTGTCAAAGCCAATCACGCAGCAAAAGACCGCGGATGGCGGCCCCTCGCTGCGCCCTTCCCCGCCCCGGGTCGCGGCAGCGGGGAACCGTCATGCCGCTCAGGCGTTGGCGCCTTCGGTGAAGACGTCGAACTTGCCGGTGCGGGCGCCGTCGGTGAAGGCGTCGCGGTTGCCGCTGCGAGCGCCGTCGGTGAAAGCGTCGCGGTTGCCGCTGCGGGCCGGGGTTGCCGACACGCCGCTGCGGTCGAGGCCGGCTACCAGCGCACCGTCGGTGAACGGGTCAGCCTTGCCGGTGCGGGCGCCATCGGTGTACGCATCACGGTTGCCGGTGCGGGCGCCGTCGGTGTAGCCATCGCGGTTGCTGATGCGCGCCGGCGTCGCCGACACGCCGCTGCGGTCGAGGCCGGCTACCAGCGCACCATCGGTGAACGGGTCAGCCTTGCCGGTGCGCGCGCCATCGGTGTACGCATCACGGTTGCCGATGCGGGCACCGTCGGTAAAGGCATCGCGGTTGCCGCTGCGCGCCGG
>NZ_AQPL01000523.1:0-12813 GCF_000395345.1 Cupriavidus sp. WS
GCCCCGGCCGCTCCAGCCGCCCCAACGGATGCCGCGGCATCCAGCCCCGCCGGCAGCGCCACCCCGGCCCCCGCCGCCAGCCCGATCTCCGGCAAGCTGACCGAGGATTCCGCCTCGGCGCCGGTCGGCGGCCAGCCGCCCGCGAACTGAACGTCCCGCCGGGCCGCCGCGCCCGGACACCGGCCGGCCGCGTGGCCGGCCTTTTTTTCCGCTAGCTGACACGCCATGAATATCGCCATCGCAGGTGCCTCCGGCCGCATGGGCCGCATGCTGATCGAACACGTTCTCGCCACCGCAGGCGTGACCCTGACCGGCGCGCTGGACGTGCCGGGCGCGCCGGCCCTGGGCCAGGACGCCGGGCTGGTGCTGGGCCGCGCCACCGGCGTGACGATCACGTCCGACATCGAGGCGGCGCTGGCCGGCGCCGACTGCCTGATCGACTTCACCCGCCCCGAAGGCACGCTGGCGCACCTCGCCGTGGCCGAGCGCCTCGGCGTCAAGATGGTGATCGGCACCACCGGCTTCGACGACGCCGGCCGCGCCGCGCTGGCCGCCGCCGCCGGGCGCATCGGCGTGGTCTTCGCCGCCAACATGAGCGTGGGCGTGAACGCCACCTTCAAGCTGCTGGAGATGGCGGCGAAGCTGCTGTCCTCGGGCTACGACATCGAGGTGATCGAGGCCCACCACCGCCACAAGGTGGACGCGCCGTCCGGCACCGCGCTGGCGATGGGCGAGGTGGTGGCCAAGGCGCTCGGCCGCGACCTCAAGACCTGCGGCGTGTTCGCGCGCGAAGGCCACACCGGCCCGCGCGACCCGCAGTCGATCGGCTTCGCCACCGTGCGCGGCGGCGACATCGTGGGCGACCACACCGTGATGTTCGCCGGCATCGGCGAGCGCATCGAGATCACGCACAAGTCGTCGAGCCGCCAGTCCTACGCCGACGGCGCGGTGCGCGCGGCGCTGTTCCTGGCCGACAAGCCCGCCGGCCTGTTCGACATGCAGGACGTGCTGGGCCTCAAGTAAGGGGGCCGTGCCGCGCCGTCTGTCCCGACGGTTATAATCGGCACTTTCGGCATTCCAGCGCAGGCGGGCGCCGCAAGGCAGCCCGCCGCTTTTCTTTTCCACGCTTTTCCGCCCGTCAACGCGCCTCGCCGTTGTCCTGAACATGCAAGACAAATACCTTCCCTCCGCCGTTGAACAAGCCGCCCAGCAACACTGGCAAGCCATCGATGCCTACCGCGTGACGGAACAGGCAACGCTGGCCGACGGCAGCGAGAAGCCGAAGTTCTATGCCTGCTCGATGCTGCCGTACCCGTCGGGCAAGCTGCACATGGGACACGTGCGCAACTACACCATCAACGACGTGATGGCGCGCCACCTGCGCATGACGGGGCACAACGTGCTGATGCCGATGGGCTGGGACGCGTTCGGCATGCCCGCCGAGAACGCCGCGCTCAACAACGGCGTGGCGCCGGCGGCCTGGACCTACGACAACATCGCTTACATGAAGAGGCAGATGCAGTCGATGGGCCTGGCCATCGACTGGTCGCGCGAGGTCGCCACCTGCAGCCCGGACTACTACCGCTGGAACCAGTGGCTGTTCCTCAAGATGCTGGAAAAGGGCATCGCCTACCGCAAGACCGGCACCGTGAACTGGGACCCGGTCGACCAGACCGTGCTGGCCAACGAGCAGGTCATCGACGGGCGCGGCTGGCGCTCGGGCGCGCTGGTGGAAAAGCGCGAGATCCCGATGTACTACCTGCGCATCACCGAGTACGCCGAGGAACTGCTGGGCGACCTCGACGGCCTCGGCTGGCCCGAGCGCGTCAAGATCATGCAGCAGAACTGGATCGGCAAGAGCGTGGGCGTGCGCTTCGCGTTCCCGCACGACATCGCCGGCGACGACGGCAAGCCGATCGGCGACGGCAAGCTGTACGTGTTCACCACGCGCGCCGACACCATCATGGGCGTGACCTTCTGCGCGGTCGCCGCCGAGCACCCGCTGGCCGCGCACGCGGCCGCCGCCAACCCGGCGCTGGCCGCCTTCATCGACGAGTGCAAGCACGGCTCGGTGATGGAAGCCGACATGGCCACGATGGAAAAGAAGGGCATGCCCACCGGCCTGAAGGTGACGCATCCGCTCACCGGCGAGCAGGTCGAGGTGTGGGTCGGCAACTACGTGCTGATGAGCTACGGCGACGGCGCCGTGATGGGCGTGCCCGCGCACGACGAGCGCGACTTCGCCTTCGCCAACAAGTACGGCCTGCCGATCCGGCAGGTGGTCGACGTGAAGGGCCAGCCGTTCTCCACCGAAGCGTGGCAGGAATGGTACGGCGACAAGGAGCACGGCACCTGCATCCATAGCGGCAGGTATGACGGCCTCGGCTACCAGGCGGCGGTCGAGGCGATTGCCGCCGACCTCGGCGCGAAGGGCCTCGGCGAGAAGAAGACCACCTGGCGCCTGCGCGACTGGGGCATCTCGCGCCAGCGCTACTGGGGCACGCCGATCCCGCTGATCCACTGCGAGGACTGCGGCGTGGTGCCGGTGCCCGAGCAGGACCTGCCGGTGGTGCTGCCCGAAGACCTGGTGCCGGACGGCACCGGCAACCCGCTGGCCAAGGACGCGCGCTTCCTCGCGTGCGCGTGCCCGTCGTGCGGCAAGCCGGCGCGGCGCGAGACCGACACGATGGACACCTTCATCGACTCGTGCTGGTACTACATGCGCTACACCAGCCCGGACGCCGCCGCGATGGTCGACGGCCGCAACGATTACTGGATGCCGATGGACCAGTACATCGGCGGCATCGAGCACGCCATCCTGCACCTGCTGTACGCGCGCTTCTGGACCAAGGTCATGCGCGACATGGGCCTGGTCGGGTTCGGCGAGCCGTTCACCAACCTGCTCACCCAGGGCATGGTGCTCAACGACACCTACTATCGCGAGGACGCGGCCGGCAAGAAGACCTGGTACAACCCGGCCGAGGTCGAGGTCAGCACCGACGAGCGCGGCCGTCCGCTGGGCGCCGTGCTCAAGGCCGACGGTCAGCCGGTGGTGATCGGCGGCGTGGAGAAGATGTCGAAGTCCAAGAACAACGGCATCGACCCGCAGGCCCTGATCGACCAGTACGGCGCCGACACCGCGCGCCTGTTCGTCATGTTCGCCGCGCCGCCCGAGCAGCAGCTCGAATGGAGCGGCTCCGGCGTGGAAGGCGCGTCGCGCTTCCTGCGCCGCGTGTGGAACTACGGCCATGCCAACGCCGGGGCGATCGCCGCGGCCGGCGCCGGCGCGCAGTACGGCGACGGCGACGCGGCGCTGCGCCGCGAGCTGCACGGCGTGCTCAAGCAGGCCAACTACGACTACCAGCGCATCCAGTACAACACCGTGGTGTCCGCCACCATGAAGATGCTCAACGCGCTCGAAGGCGCCAAGGCCGCCACCCCGGCCGCGCGCCGCGAGGGCTTCGGCATCCTGCTGCGCGTGCTGTACCCGGTGGTGCCGCACATCACCCACGGCCTGTGGCAGGAACTCGGCTACGCCACGCAGTACGGCGACCTGCTCGACGCGCCGTGGCCGCAGGTGGACGAATCCGCGCTGGTGCAGAGCGAGCTCGAACTGGTGCTGCAGATCAACGGCAAGGTGCGCGGCAGCCTGACGGTGCCGGCCGATGCCGACCGCGCCGCCATCGAGGCCGCGGCCGCCGCCAGCGAGACCGTCGCCAAGTTCGCCAACGGCGCCGCGCCCAAGAAGATCGTGGTGGTGCCGGGGCGCCTCGTCAACGTGGTGCTGTAAAGCGCCGACGCCCAGCGCCAATAAGCCAAGCCCGTGACCAAGCCAAGGAGGGAGTTGCCCGGTATGGATCGACAGACCGACCGACACGCGGACCGACCAGCGCAGGACCGCCCCGCGCGGGGCCGGCGCATGGTCCTGGCGGCGCTGCTGGCGGCCGGCCTGGTGGCCGGCTGCGGCTTTCACATGCGCGGCAACGCGGACTTCGCGTTCAAGAAGCTGTACCTGAGCATCCCCGCCAACTCGCTGATGGGCTCGGACCTGCGCCGCGCCATCCGCAACGGCTCGGATACCGTGATCGTGGCCGACCCCAAGGAGGCCGACGCGCTGCTCGACGTGCTGCAGGACACGCGGACCAAGACCATCCTGTCGCTGACCACCACCGGCGTGGTGCGCGAATACCGGCTGACCCAGCGCTTCACCTTTCGCCTGCGCGATGCCGGCGGCCAGGAACTGATCGCGCCGTCGCAGCTGGTGCTCACGCGCGACCTGACCTACAACGAAGCCAACACGCTGGCCAAGGACTACGAAGAGCAGCAGCTCTACCGCGACATGCAGCGCGACATCGTGCAGCAGCTGATCCGCCGGCTGGCCTCGGTCAAGGCGATCTGAGCCGCGCCGGCATGCAGCTCAAGCTCGACGGACTCGACGCCCACCTGCGCCAGGCCAAGGCACGCGGGCTGGCCCCGCTCTATGTGGTGCATGGCGACGAGCACCTGCTGGTGCTGGAGGCGGTCGACCGGCTGCGCCAGGCCGCGCGCGAGGCCGGCTTCAGCGAGCGCGAGGTGCTCTCCGCCGAGCGCGGCTTCAACTGGGGCCAGGTGGTCCAGGCGCAGCAGTCCATGTCGCTGTTCGGCGACCGCAAGATCGTCGAGCTGCGCATTCCCTCCGGCAAGCCCGGCAAGGACGGCGGCGAGGCGCTGCGCGCGGTGGCGGCCCAGCCCTCGCCCGACGTGCTGATGCTGGTCACGCTGCCGCGCCTGGATTTCGCCACGGCCAAGTCGGCGTGGTTCCAGGCGCTCGAAGGCGCCGGCGTCTCGCTCAAGATCGACGCGGTCGACCGCACCCGCCTGCCGGCCTGGGTGGGCGAGCGCCTCGCGCTGCAGCAGCAGCGCGTGGAGCCCGGCGAGCCGGGCCGGCGCGCGCTGCAGTTCGTCGCCGACAAGGTCGAGGGCAACCTGCTCGCCGCCCACCAGGAAATCCAGAAGCTCGGCCTGCTCTACCCGGCCGGCGTGCTGACCTTCGAGCAGGTGCACGACGCCGTGCTCAACGTGGCCCGCTACGACGTCTTCAAGCTCTCCGAAGCCATGCTCGGCGGCGACGTGCCGCGGCTGGTGCGCATGCTCGAAGGGCTGCGCGGCGAGGGCCAGGCCACGGTGCTGGTGCTGTGGGCGCTGACCGAGGAAATTCGCGTATTATCCAAGGTCCGGCAAGGGCTGGCCGCCGGCAAGCCGGCCGGCGTCCTGACGCGCGAGCTGCGCATCTGGGGGCCGCGCGAGAAGCTGGTGCCGCAGGCCGCGCAGCGCCTCTCGCTGGCGCAGCTCGAAGCCGCGCTGGCGATGGCCGCGAAGCTGGACCGGCAGGTCAAGGGCCTGCGCGCCGAGGGCATGCCGGCCGAGCCGTGGGACGGCCTGCTGCAACTGGCGCTGCTTGTTGCTAGGTAGATTCGGCCAGGTAGACCCGGCCAGGTAGACCCGGCCCGCCGCGGGCCTGCCACGATCCTTTCACGCCACGCCGGCAAGATACACGCATTGAGGGCCGCGCTTTGCCGGCTAGGACTATGAACGAGCTCGATCTCAAGCAATACATGGAACGCGTCGGCCAGCAGGCCCGCGCCGCCTCGCGCGCGATGGCGCGCGCCTCCACCGCCGACAAGAACCGCGCGCTGCTGACCATCGCCGCCGCGATCCGCCGCGACGCCGCGCGCCTCAAGGCGGTCAACGCGCGCGACGTCGAGCGCGCCCGCGCCAACGGCCAGGACGCCGCCTTCATCGACCGCCTGACGCTGTCGGACAAGGCCATCGACGTGATGGCCGCCGGCCTCGAGCAGATCGCCGCGCTGGCCGACCCGATCGGCGAGATCAGCAACATGAAATACCGCCCGACCGGCATCCAGGTCGGCCAGATGCGCGTGCCGCTGGGCGTGATCGGCATCATCTACGAGTCGCGTCCCAACGTGACCATCGACGCGGCGGCGCTGTGCCTGAAGTCCGGCAACGCCACCATCCTGCGCGGCGGCTCCGAGGCGATCGAGTCCAACACCGCGCTGGCCGCGCTGGTGGCCGAGGGCCTGGCCGCGGCCGGCCTGCCGCAGCAGGCCGTGCAGGTGATCGAGACCACCGACCGCGCCGCCGTCGGCCGGCTCGTCACCATGACCGAATACGTCGACGTGATCGTGCCGCGCGGCGGCAAGAGCCTGATCGCGCGCCTGATGGAAGAAGCGCGCGTGCCGATGATCAAGCACCTCGACGGCATCTGCCACGTCTACATCGACGACGGCGCCGATCTCGACAAGGCCGTGCGCGTCTGCGACAACGCCAAGACCCAGCGCTACGCGCCGTGCAACACGATGGAGACGCTGCTGGTCGCCGCCGGCGTCGCCGCCGCGGCGCTGCCGCCGCTGTGCCGCATCTACCAGGAAAAGGGCGTGGAGCTGCGCGTGTGCGCCGCCACCCGCGCCACGCTGGAAGCCGCCGGCTTCACCGGCCTGGTCGACGCCACCGAGCAGGACTGGCGCCTGGAATACCTGGCGCCGGTGCTGGCGATCCGCACCGTGGCCGGGCTCGACGAAGCCATCGCGCACATCAACACCTACGGCTCGGCGCACACCGATTCCATCATCACCGAGAACTACACCGCCGGCATGCGCTTCCTGCGCGAGGTGGATTCGGCCAGCGTGATGATCAACGCCTCGACGCGCTTCGCCGACGGCTTCGAGTACGGCCTGGGCGCCGAGATCGGCATCTCCAACGACAAGCTCCACGCGCGCGGCCCGGTCGGGCTGGAAGGCCTGACCTCGCTCAAGTACGTGGTGTTCGGGCACGGCGAGATCCGCACCTGAGCCGGGGCGGGGCGGGGCGCCGCCACCGCGTTTGCCGCAGGCCAACCAGTCCACCAGTTCACCACCACAAAAGAAGCCAGATGCTCTGGGTCAAAGCGCTGCACATCGTCTTCGTCGTTTCCTGGTTCGCCGGCCTGTTCTACCTGCCGCGCATCTTCGTCAACCTCGCGCTCGAGACCGATCCGGCCGGGGTGCGGCGGCTGTTGCTGATGGCGCGCAAGCTGTACCGCTTCATGACCATGCTGGCGGTGCCGGCGCTGGCGTTCGGCCTGTGGCTCTATCTCGGCTACGGCATCGGGCGCGGCCCGGGGCAGGGCTGGATGCACGCCAAGCTGGCGCTGGTGCTGGTGCTGATCGGCTATCACCACGGCTGCGGCGTGCTGCTCAGGAAGTTCGAGGGCGGGCGCAACGCGCGCTCGCACACCTTCTACCGCTGGTTCAACGAGTTGCCGGTGCTGGTGCTGCTGGCGGTGGTGATCCTGGTGGTGGTCAAGCCGTTCTGAGGCCCGCGGCGGCCGCGTGGCGGCGCCAGCGCGCCGCGGCGTTTTCCCGTATCGTTTCCGGCTGGTTCCGTTTTCCCGTTTCCCCACCGTCCCAAGCGCCGTTGTCTCGCGCCACCCCCGTCCAGAGGACATGATGAGCAAGCAGGTCGACTACTATCTTTCCCCGCAATCGCCTTTCGTCTACCTAGGGCATGCACGCTTTGCCGCGCTGGCGGCGAAGCACGGCGTGCAGGTCAACCTCAAGCCCTGCGACCTGGGCAAGGTGTTCTCGGTGTCCGGCGGCCTGCCGCTGGCGCAGCGCCCGCCGCAGCGCCAGGCCTACCGGCTGGTGGAGCTGGCGCGCTGGAGCGAGTTCCTGGGCGTGCCGCTCAATCCGCACCCGACCTACTTCCCGGTCTCCGGCGACCCCGCCGCCCGGCTGATCATCGCCGTGCAGCTGGCCCAGGGCACCGCCCGCGCGATGGAGCTGGTCGGCGTGGTCGGCCGCGCGCTGTGGGCCGAGCAGCGCAACATCGCCGACGCCGCCACGCTGGTCCAGCTCGCCGACGGCATCGGCCTGGACGGCGCCGCCATGCTCAAGGCCAGCGAGGCCCAGGCGGTGCAGGCGGACTACGCCCGCCACACCCAGGACGCGATCTCCGCCGGCGCCTTCGGCGCGCCGTGGTTCGTCTACGAGGGCCAGCCCTACTGGGGCCAGGACCGGCTGGACTTCCTCGAGCGCGCCTTCGCGGCCGGCTGACGCCCCGCGGCGCGGTACACTGCGCGCTATCCGACCCCGTCCGCCGCGGCGGACGTTTTTGTTTGCAGGAAACCCCAAGCCATGTCCCAAGCCTTCTTTGCCCCTTGCCCGCGCGGCCTCGAAAGCGCGCTCGCCGAAGAGCTGCGTGAAATCGCGGCCCGGCCCGGCATGGCCACGCTCGCGCCGTTCCAGGTCCATCGCGAGATGCCGGGCGGCGTCACGTTCTCGGGGGAGATGGTGGCGGCCTACGCGGTCAATCTGCATTCGCGCATCGCCAGCCGCGTGCTGATGCGCGTGGCCGCGCGCGGCTACCGCCGCGAGGACGATATCTACGACCTCGCGCGCGGCCAGCGCTGGGAACAGTGGTTCTCGCCGGACGAAACGCTGCGGGTGGACGTGACGGCACACCGCTCGCCGCTGCAGAGCCTGAATTTCATCGGCCTGCGCGTGAAGGACGGCGTCTGCGACGCCATGCGCGAGCGCCTCGGCGCGCGGCCCAGCGTGGACACCGTCAGTCCCGACGTGCGCATTTATGCGCACCTGACCGAGCATGACGTCACGCTCTACCTCGACACCTCGGGCGAGCCGCTGTTCAAGCGCGGCTGGCGCATGGAGAAGGGCGAGGCGCCGCTCAAGGAAAACCTGGCCGCCGGCATCCTGCGCCTGGCCGGCTGGGTGCCGGGCCAGACCGAACAGCCGTTCTACGACCCGATGTGCGGTAGCGGCACCTTCCTGGTGGAAGCCACCCAGGTGGCGCTGGGCCTGGCGCCGGGCGCGGGCCGCAGCTTTGCCTTCGAATGGCTCAAGGGCGCCGACACGCGCGGCTGGCAGGCGCTCAAGGCCGCCGCCCAGGCCGACGCCGACGCCGCGCGCAAGCGCGCCGCGGCCGATCCGCTGGAAATCGCCGGCAGCGACATTTCCACCGACCTGCTGTCGATGACCGAGGCCAACTGGCAGCGCGCCGGCCTGCCCGGCGAGCCGCGCCTGAAGCAGGTGGACGCGCGCTTCGCGCAGCCGCCGTTCGCCGCGCCCGGCATGCTGCTGATGAACCCGCCCTACGGCGAGCGCATCGCGGTGCGCGGCGAGCGCCGCCGCCCGCTCGACGAGGCGCCCGACGATGGCGTCGAGGACGAGGCCGCCAACCAGTTCGCCAGCGCCTTCGCCACCACGCTGAAGCAGAACTTCGCCGGCTGGCAGGTCTGGATCTTCACCGGCGACCTCGGCCTGCCGCGCCGGCTGCGCCTCAAGGAGTCGCGCCGCACGCCGCTCTACAACGGCAACATCGAGTGCCGGCTGTTCCGTTTCGACATGGTGCGCGGCGGCAATCGCGGCAATGGCGGTAGCGCCGGCAATGCCGGCAATGCCGGCAACGGCGACGCGGCGCCGGCCTGACGCCGGGCGGGAAGCAAGCGCGGAAGGAAAGGGCAGGCGGGCCGGCTCTTGGCCGCGCGCCGCCGGCCGGCTAGCGGCGGCCGGTGATGCGCTCGGGCTGGCGGCCGAAGTCCTGCAGGAAGTCGTGGAAGCTGACGATGGGCTCCTGCAGCAGGTGGCGCGGCAGGTCGAACAGCGCGTAGAAATAATCCTCGCGGCCCGCGCAGTGCTCGGCGGGCAGGCAGTATTGCTCCCAGTCGACGCAGGCCGGCGTGTACATGCCGTTGCCCGGCCAGAAGAAGGGCACGATGCGGCCCTCGCGCAGGCCTTCGATCAATGCCGCCGGCGCATCGTAGGCCTCGGCGGACTCCACCTGGCTCATCAGCCCGGCGCGCGTCTCGATCACCATCAGCGTGGCGTGGCCCTGCGCGGTCAGCATCAGGATGCCGGCCGGGTTGGGGAACAGGTAATACTCGACGAAGCCGTAGCGCGCGGTGATCTGGCGCACCCGGTCGCAGATCACCGGGTCCGACAGGAAGGAAAACGAGTGGCGCGTGAGCAGCTCGCGCAGCGTGCGCGACAGCGTGGTGAAGTATTGCTGCTGGAGCGCGTCGATCTCCTGGTCCAGCCGCTCCACCATGTTGCTGTCGTGCTTCTTGACGTAGCGGTCGATCAGGCCGTGGTTGAAGCCCTGCACGGCGATGCCTTCGTCGGCGGTGCCGGTCAGCAGGATGGTCTTGCACGGCAGGTCCTGCAGCGCCTGGCAGAATTCCAGCCCGTTCATCTGCGGCATCGAATAGTCCACCACGATCACGCCCGGCTGCACATAGCGGTTGATGTCGTGGATCTGCCGGTAGATGCGGTCGATGTCGAGCTGCACCGTGCGCCGCTCGGTCAGGAAGGTCAGGTCGTCGTGCGTCACGCGCACCGGCAGGAAGCCGGTGAAGCGCGTGTAGGTGTCGCGCACCCATTGCAGCGCCTCGCGCGGGTCGGTGAACGTCACCACCGGGCGCGCCGGGTCCATCTGGAACGCCAGGCTGTCGATGAATGATTTGCTGTCGTCGACGAGCACCGTCAGGATCGGGTGATGGAAGACCGACAGATTCCTGTCCTGGGGGTTGAATGTCATGTTGCGTTCGGCTTGGGCGTCTCTCGGACACCTCGGACGGGTGGATCGGCGTGGCCGGGACCGATGCGGCAGAGCGCTGGCGGCGGATCGGAGTCGGGGCGGGTCCGCCGCGCCGGCCGCACGCGGCACGGGTCGGACCGGTCCGCGGGCACACCGTGGCCGAAGACCGGAACCAGTATAGCGCGCCCGCGCCCCCGCGCAACCGGCGCGCGGCGGGGTCGAAGTAGGGGGTGGCCAGGCCCCGGAGCGGGGCCCGGCAATGGCGGCGGACACGGGAATACGGGCGCGCCCCGCGCCGGCCGCCCCGCGGCGTGCCTAGTCGATGGCCTTGCCCATGTCCTCGACCACCTTCTTGGCGTCGCCGAACACCATCATGGTCTTGTCCATGTAGAACAGCTCGTTGTCCAGCCCGGCATAACCGGCCGCCATCGAGCGCTTGTTCACGATGATGGTCTTGGCCTTGTAGGCCTCCAGGATCGGCATGCCGGCGATCGGCGAGCCGGGGTCGGTCTTGGCGGCCGGGTTGACCACGTCGTTGGCGCCCAGCACCAGCACCACGTCGGCCTGGCCGAACTCGCTGTTGATGTCCTCCATCTCGAAGACCTGATCGTAGGGCACCTCGGCCTCGGCCAGCAGCACGTTCATGTGGCCCGGCATGCGGCCGGCCACCGGGTGGATGGCGTATTTCACCGTCACGCCCTTCTCGGTCAGCTTCTCGGTCAGTTCCTTGAGCGCGTGCTGCGCGCGCGCCACCGCCAGGCCGTAGCCGGGCACGATGATCACGGTCTCGGCATTGCCCATCAGGAAGGCCGCGTCGTCGGCCGAGCCGGACTTGACGTTGCGCTGCTGCTGCGCGCCCGCCGCGCTGCTCGCGGCCGCGCCGCCGAAGCCGCCCAGCAGCACGTTGAAGAACGAGCGGTTCATGGCGCGGCACATGATGTACGAGAGGATCGCGCCGCTCGAGCCCACCAGCGAGCCGGCGATGATCAGCATCGGGTTGTTCAGCGAGAAGCCGATGCCCGCCGCCGCCCAGCCCGAGTACGAGTTCAGCATCGACACCACCACCGGCATGTCGGCGCCGCCGATCGGGATGATGATGAGCACGCCCAGCACGAAGGCGAGCGCCAGCATCACCAGGAACGGCAGCCAGCTCTGCGACAGGAAGAAGATCACGCCGAAGCCGATCATTGCCACCGCCAGCAGCAGGTTCAGCCAGTGCTGGCCGGCGAACGACACCGGCGCGCCTTGGAACAGGCGGAACTTGTAGCGCCCGGCCAGCTTGCCGAACGCGATCACCGAGCCGGAGAACGTGATGGCGCCGACGAAGCAGCCGATGAACAGCTCGATGCGGTTGCCCAGCGGGATCTCGTGCGAGCCGGCCGGCGTGATGCCGAAGGCGGCCGGCTCGGCCACCGCCGCCACCGCGATGAACACCGCCGCGAGGCCGATCAGCGAGTGCATCGCCGCGACCAGCTCGGGCATCTTGGTCATCTCGACCTTCCTGGCCACGTAGGCGCCGATGCCGCCGCCCACCACCAGCGCGCCGAGGATCAGCGCCAGCCCTTCGCCCACCGGCGACTGGCCCGCGCCGAGCGCGAGGAATTCGTTCTTGAGCTTGACGATGAGCGCCAGCGTGGTCAGCGCCGCGATCAGCATGCCGGCCATGCCGAAGGCATTGCCGCGGCGCGCGCTGCTCGGGTGCGACAGGCCCTTGAGCGCCTGGATGAAGCACACCGAGGCGACCAGGTAGAGCAGGGTGACGAGGTTCATGCTCATTTGCCGTGCTCCTTGTCCGCGCCGCCGTCCTTCGCGCCGTTCTTCGCCCTGGGTTCCTTCTTCTTGAACATCTCCAGCATGCGCTGGGTCACCAGGAAGCCCCCGAACACGTTGACCGCGGCCAGCGCCACCGCCAGCGTGCCCATGGTGCGGCCCACCAGGCCCTCGGTCAGGCCGGCGGCCAGCATGGCGCCGACGATGATGATGGCCGAGATCGCGTTGGTCACGGCCATCAGCGGGGTGTGCAGGGCCGGCGTCACCGTCCAGACCACGTGGTAGCCCACGTAGATCGCCAGCACGAAGATGATCAGGTTGATCACCGTGTGGTTCACCATTTCCATCGTCTTCTCCTCCGTTGCCTGAATGCCTTGCCTGCCTGCGATGCCGCGCGCGCGGTTGTCCGCGTTCTCGTGCGCGGCCCGGCGCGGCGCCCGGCTGGCTCGCCGG
>NZ_AQPL01000524.1:0-1625 GCF_000395345.1 Cupriavidus sp. WS
CGCCC
This sequence comes from Cupriavidus sp. WS, assembly GCF_000395345.1. Taxonomy (NCBI): domain Bacteria; kingdom Pseudomonadati; phylum Pseudomonadota; class Betaproteobacteria; order Burkholderiales; family Burkholderiaceae; genus Cupriavidus; species Cupriavidus sp. WS. The sequence goes on from NZ_AQPL01000524.1 coordinate 6, forward strand.
GGCTGGCTCGCCGGGCGCCGCGTGCCGCCTACACCTTCTTGATTTCCTTGATGCCGTTGTGGTCGTCCACCAGGATGACCTTCGGCTTGTAGGTGGCGATTTCCTCGTCGCTCATCGGCGCGTAGGTGCAGATGATCAGGTGGTCGCCCAGGTGCGCGCGCCGCGCGGCCGCGCCGTTGAGCGAGATCTCGCCGGTGCCGCGCGCGCCCTTGATGATGTAGGTGGAGAAACGCTCGCCGTTGTTGACGTTGTACAGCTCGATCTTCTCGAACTCCTTCATGTCGGCCGCGTCGAGCAGGTCCTCGTCGATGCCGCACGAGCCCTCGTAGTGGAGATCCGCCTGTGTCACGGTGACACGATGGAGCTTGGCGCGGAGCATGATGCGTTGCATGGGTGATACGTCCTTGGTTTGTTGCCGTGTGAGCCCGCGGGCAAGCCCGGCGGGCCGCTGGGAAAGGTTCCGGCGCGCGTGCGCCGGCCGTGCCGGCGGATGCCGCGGCGGCGCGAAGGCGCCCGGCCGCAACCGCCTGGCGCCATTCTAAGGCGCGCGGGCCGCGGCGGGCCCGCGCGCGCCTTCAGCTGGCGCCGCGGATCACCTGGCCGTCCTTGCACATCAGGCAGGCCGCCACGATGTCGTCTTCCAGGTTCAGCACGAACTGGCCGTCCTTGTCGATGACGAGCTTGAGGAAGTCGAGCACGTTGCGCGCGTAGAGCGCCGAGGCGTCGGCCGCCACCATGCTGGCCAGGTTGGTATGGCCGACCAGCGTGACGCCGTGGCGCTCCACCACTTCGTCGGCCACCGTGAGCGGGCAGTTGCCGCCCTGCGCCGCGGCCAGGTCGACCACCACCGAGCCCGGCTTCATGGCCTGCACTGTCTCTTCCCTGAGCAGCACCGGCGCCTGGCGGCCCGGGATCAGCGCGGTGGTGATGACGATGTCGGCCTGCCTGGCGCGCTCGTGCACCAGCTCGGCCTGGCGGCGCATCCAGTCCGGCGGCATGGGCCGCGCGTAGCCGCCCACGCCCTGCGCGATCTCGCGCTCCTCGTCGGTGACGAACGGCACGTCGAGGAACTTGGCGCCCAGCGATTCGATCTGCTCCTTCACCGCGGGCCGCACGTCGGAGGCCTCGATCACGGCGCCGAGCCGCCTGGCGGTGGCGATGGCCTGCAGCCCGGCCACGCCCGCGCCGAGGATCAGCACGCGCGCGGCCTTGACGGTGCCGGCGGCGGTCATCAGCATCGGCATGAAGCGCTGGTAGTGATAGGCGGCGACCAGCACGGCCTTGTAGCCGGCGATATTGGCCTGCGAGGACAGCACGTCCATGCTCTGCGCGCGCGTGGTGCGCGGCGCGGCTTCGAGCGCGAAGGCGGTGAGCGTGGCGCGCGCCATGCGCGCGTTGTTGTCGGCATCGAACGGGTTGAGCATGCCGACCAGCGCGGCGCCCGGCGTCATCAGCGCGAGCTCGGCATCGTCCGGCGCGCGCACCTTGAGCACCAGCTGCGCGCCCAGCGCCTGGGCCGCGGTGCCGATGGTGGCGCCGGCCGCCTCGTAGGCCGCGTCGGGCTGGCTGGCGCGCACGCCGGCGCCCGACTGCACGATGACCTGATGGCCCTGCGCGACG
>NZ_AQPL01000525.1:0-750 GCF_000395345.1 Cupriavidus sp. WS
CGCCCGACTGCACGATGACCTGATGGCCCTGCGCGACGTACTTCTTGACCGTCTCGGGGGTGGCGGCGACGCGGGTCTCACCTGCCCGCGTCTCCTGCGGGATGCCGATGTGCATCGTCAATTTCTCCTTTTGATGGCGTCTTCGAGGCGCTGTCAAAATGAACCTGGCGATGCGGCGCGGCAAGGCGGTGCGCCCGACCAGAACCGCTTCGCTTCATTCTGACAATGCCGCTGCTCTGCTCTGCTTTGCGGGCGGACGTCCCGGACCCTGTGCCGGGTCCTCGTATTTCTGCGCCGCGTGCTCGCGCCGCATGTCTGCGCCGCGGTTCGTGCCGCATGTTCGCACCGCGGTTCGCACACGCGACCGGAGCCGGGCCCGGCGCACAATTTTTCCGCAGCTTACAGGAAACTGACGATCAATGGTGACTGGCCGTTCGGCTTTTGCGCAACAGGGCCGCGGCCGCGTCTTTATGCGCCCGCTCGGCGCGCCGCCGCTTTCTTGACACCGATTTGAGATGCGCTCCCGTACTGTGGCGCTCGCCGTGCGGCCGGTGCCGCGCGGCAGCGCCGACGGCGCTTTCCCGTCGATGTCCCTGTTTTCCGCAAGCCATCCAATGACTGTCTTTCGCTTCGCTGCTCCGCGCGCCTGCGCCGCTTTCCTGTCCGGCGCCGCGCTCCTGTCCGCCATGTCCGGCGCCCATGCCGACACCGCTCCCGATGCCGCCGCAGAAGCCTCGCCGCATACGTTCT
>NZ_AQPL01000526.1:0-9359 GCF_000395345.1 Cupriavidus sp. WS
GACGTCTTCACCGAAGGCGCCAATGCCTGAGCGCGGCATGCAGTACCGGGTGGCCGGCAAGTGCCGGCCACCGCGCCTGACCCGCGACGCGGCAGGCAGATAACACCGAACTGGAGTCGATGATGAATCTACGGGACAGCTTCCTGATCCTGGCCGGCTGGGTAGGGCTTTGCCTGGTCAGCGGCTCATTGATCACGGTGGTCGCGCAAGTGCTGCCCTCGTGAGCGGCGCAGCCTGACTTTTTGCGACCGCACGTGGAATTGCCTTGAGTATCTACCGGCAGATAGATAAGATCACGCCATGAAAACGAAATCCGTCCGCGAACAACTGCTCGAACACACGCTCGTGCTGATCCGCCGCCGCGGTTTCAACGGCTTCAGCTATCGTGACCTTGCCGAGCTGGTCGGGGTGAAGACCTCGAGCATCCATTATTACTTTCCGTCCAAGGACGATCTGGTACTGGAAGCGGTCAAGGAATACAGCGCGCGCATCACCGAGCGGATCCGCAATATCGACGCCAGCCTGCCGCCGCACGTGCAGGCGGAGGCCTACCTGAGCTTTCTGCGCACCGCGGCCTGCGGCGACCAGATCTGCCTGGCCGGCATGCTCTCGACCGAGACCCTGTGCCTGCCCGAGACCGTGCATGCCGAGCTCAAGGCGTTCTACCGCATGAACGAAGACTGGCTCACGGGGCTGATCGAGCGTGCCCAGAAGGAGTACGGCAAGGTCTACCCGGTGTCGCCGAAGGCGCTGGGGCAGGTGATCTACGGCGCGCTGCAGAACGGGCTGGTGGTGGCGCGGCTGTTCTGCGCGCCGGAACGGCTGGAAGCCGCGGCCGAGCTGCTGATGGCTTCGCTTACCAAATAAGGCCGGCCGGCGCCGGCACGGCACGCGGACAGTCTCTTCTCATCGTGAAAGGCCCCCGAAACCGGGGGCCTTTGCTCATGGGCGCGCCACCATGCGCCACACCCCGCCATCGTCCACCACGGCGCCGTCCACGGCGAGCTTGTGCAGGTGCGCCAGCAGCGAGCGCTGCGCCACCGGCAGCATGCGTTCCGGCACGTCGTCGTACACGCGCAGCAGCAGCACTTCGATCACGCTGTCGCCGAGCTCGCGCAGCGCGTTGAGCACCTTGGCCTCGCGCTGCAGGCGGTGGCGGATCAGCGTGCGGATCGCATCGGCCGGCCTGGCCATCAGGAAGCCGTGGCCCGGCGCCAGCCATTCCAGGTCTTCGTGCTGGAGCGCCGCCAGCGATGCCAGGTAGGCGTGCATGTCGCCGTCGGGCGGGTTGATGACGACCGTGGAGCCCTGCATCACGTGGTCGCCGGTAAACAGCGTCTTTTCTTCTTCGAGCAGGAAGCACAGGTGGTTGGAGGCATGCCCCGGCGTGTGCACCACGCGCAGGGTGCAGCCGTTGCCCAGCGCCAGCCGTTCGCCGTGCTCGAGGATGCGGTCCGGCTGGAAGGTCTGGTCCTGGCGCGGCGTGGCCGGCGCCGGGCGGCCCAGCACCGGCGCGCCGGTGGCGGCCTTGAGCCGGGGCGTGGCCGGCGAGTGGTCGAGATGGGTGTGGGTGGCCAGGATCCAGCGCACCGGGCCGGGCGCCGCGGCCAGCACGGCGGCGAGATGGGCGTCGTCGTCGGGGCCGGGATCGATCACGGCCCACTGGTTTTCGTCGGGGTCGCCGACGAAATACGTGTTGGTGCCCGGCCCGGTCATCACGTTGCCGTTGCCGGCGGTCACGCGCCACACGCGCGCCGACAGGCGCACGGCCTGCCCGGTGGCGAGCTCGTAGCGGGCATGGCCTTCGCCGTGCGGGTCGATCCGCTCGATCTCGGCATAGGCCGGCTCGCTCGGCAGCACCGGCCGCAGGCCGCCGCCGCCCTGGGCCAGGCGCGGCATGATGCGCGCGATGCCGCGCAGCTGCGCGGCGTGGTCGAAACAGGCCTGCGCGCTCTCGAAGCGGGCGATCGAGGCGAGCGTGCGGCGCGTCACCGGCACCATCTTGTAGCCGCTGGCGGCATCGAGCGCGTCGGCCGGGCGCACCCAGACATGGGCCATCGCCTCTTCGCCGTCGTGCACGGCGGTCTGCCCGGCCGGCGCGAGGGCCACGAAGAAGCGAGTGTCGAAGCGCTTGGGCAGGCCCGGCGGCGTGAGCCAGTGGCTGTGATAGGCCAGGCGGTCCACCGCCAGCCGCACGCCCAGGCGCTCGCAGATCTGCGCCATGCCCGGGCCGCCGCCGCGCGCGGGCTGGCGCAGCCAGCCATGCTGCCGCGCATCGCGCGCCTGCAGCGCGTCGAGCGGGGCGAGCGCGCCGTCGGCGCCGGCCGCGAACAGCAGGCCGGCTTCCTCGAAGCATTCGCGCACCGCTGCCAGGTAGTAGTCGAGGCCGCCGTCGGGCACGCCCAGGCGCTGGCTCGCCGCGCTGTCGTCGAGCCCCGCGCACCATGCGTGCAGCGCCTTGTCCTGCGGGTCCAGCGTGCCGCCCGGAAAGACGAAGGCGCCGCTGCTGCGGTCGTCGTTGCGCTCGGCGCGGCGCACCATCAGGACTTCCATGCCGGCGGCGCCGTCGCGCACGACCAGGATGCTGGCGGCGTGGCGCAGGGAAGACGCGCGCGCGGGCTGGGACTGGGACTGCGATTGGGGCTGGGAGGCGGAATGCGTGCTGCCGCTCTTTTGTGGCTCGCTCATGGCTGGCGGTGTCTCGTTGTGCTGGCGGGTGGCGGGGGACGTGAAGGCCCCGGGGAAGGCCCATAGTGTAGCGGCATCGCCCGGTTATGCCAGCGGGCGGCAGCGAGGCGCGAAGCGCGCGGCGGGGGAGTGCTGCCGCCGCCTCCGGACGGGGGCGGCAGCGGCACTTGCCGCGGTCTGGCGGGATCGATGAGACCCTGCCTGCGGCCTTGCCTGCAGCCTTACTTGTTGTTGCTACTGCTGTTGTTCATCGCGGCGAACTGCTGCGTGAGGTAGGTGCTGGTCGAGTTCAGCTTGGACACGATCAGATCGAGCTGCTGGAACTGCGTGCGGTAGCGGGCCATGGTGGCGTCGATGGCGGCCTGGGCCTTCGTGTACGTCTTCTCCAGGTTCTTCATGTTGGCCTGCACGCCCTCGGAGGCCGTGGTCAGCGTGCCCTTGGGGTCGTTGAACGACTTGGCCAGCGCCGACAGCTGGTTGCCGTAGCCGGACTTGCCGTCCGTGCCGCTGAACAGCTGCGCCACGCCGGTGCGGTTGGCGGTCAGGGCCTTGTTCAGCTTGACCGTGTCCAGCGCCATGCTGCCGTCGGACTTGAACGTGATGCCGACCTGCGTGAGGTTGACCAGGCTGTTGTCGCCGGCGGCGTCCTGAGGCTTGTTGAACACCGAGGCGAGCTGGTTCTGGATCGAGCGCAGCGCGCCGTCGCCGAGCAGGATGCCCGCGCTCTTGGTGTTCTTGTCGAAGCTCGCCAGCTTGGCCGCGGTGCTTTGCAGGGTGTTGTAGGCGGTGACGAAACTCTGCACGGCCGAGGCCATCGACCCGGTGTCGGTGGAGGCGATGACGGTGCTGTCGCCGGTCTTGAGCAGGTTCAGCGTGAGGCCCGGCACCGCTTCCTGCACGGTGTTGGACGCGCTCGTGATGGCCAGCCCGTTGACGGTCAGCTTGGCGTCGACCGCCTTGATGTTCTCCGTCATCGACTTGGTGCCGGCCGGGTCGTAGGTCATCAGGTCGGCGATCATGCTGGGGTCGCCCACGCCGTTGCTCGCGACCGAGACGCGCATGCTGGACTTGGCGCCGGTGGTGTTGGAGGTCAGCACGATGTGGTAGGGCGTGCTGCCGCCGTCATTGACGATGCTCGCGGTGACGCCCGAGTTCGATGCGTTGACCGCGTCGCGAATGCCTTCGAGCGTGTTGTTGGTGCCGTTGATGTTGATCTCGGCCGCCTTGGCGCTGCCGGGCGTGAAAACGCCGGCTTCGGTGATGCCGAATTCGATCTTGATCTTGGCGCTGCCCAGCGGCATGCCCTTGCTGTCGACCACGCCCTTGGACACCAGCGTCTGCGAGGTGGCCAGCTGCGATACGTTGACCGCGTAGTTGCCGGCCGTGGCGGTCTTGTCGCCCGACACGGTCAGCACGTCCTTGTTGCTCGACGACGTGGTCGTGCTGCTGTACAGGCTTGCCTTGCCGAGCGCGGCGGCGGCGGCCTGGAACGAGGACAGCGCGCCCTGCAGCAGCCCGTAGGCGGACAGCTTGTTGGTGTGGACGGTTTGCTGGTTGACGAGCGGATCGAGCTTCTTCTTTTCCGCTTCTTCCAGATTGGTTAGCAGAGTGCCCAGATCAAGTTTCGATCCGACACCTATCGAGGAAATTGCCATATTTCAGCCTCTGATAATGCGTTGGAGGGAAAATCAGCCGCACCGCCCTGGCGGTCCGGATATTCAGGAGGCCCCGGCGCGCGCAGATGGAATAGCTGGCACGCGGGGTGTTTCCCGGGCGAACAGATGATGACGCCCCGCAAGGCAGGCGCCGTATTGCGACGGGTGCCGGCGCCAGGCAGGTGATCCGGTGCCGGCCGCTGGCGGTCGCTCGCCCTTGATGCGGTCGGGTCGAGGATGACGCAGGCGCGCATCGATCCTGTCCGCGACCTGCCGGAAGAGCGCTCGACACAGTGGCGGTTGACCGGGGGGAAAGCCGCTGCCGTGTGCTTAACTCTTCACGCTCAAGATCGTAAAGGCACGCGGCCCGGGCCAATCGCCGGAACAAGGGCGGAAAAACCGGCTTGCTCGCGCTCAAAAAAGGGCGCCGGCGGCCGGCCCCCGGGGAAAACCGGGCAGCAAATGTCTGCTTTGTCCTCTAACATGCAGTCAAAAACGCATGCCCGCTCCAGCCGGACCATCCAGGGAGAAGACAAATGAACCGCAAAGGCCTGCTCGACGCAGCCGAAGTGCTGGAAGCCCTCGCGGCCGGGGCGCAACCGGACGGCAAGCGACTGGCCGCGGGCGCCAGCGCGCTGGTCGCCATCCATGCGGACCACCCGTCGTGGCGCGACATGACCGACGCGGCCTTTGCGCTGGAAGCGCTGGCGGCCGGCGGCGCGCTGGGGCTGGACCAGAAAGGGCGCGCCCGCGCCGCGCGGCTGGCGGAAGTGGTGCGCAGCCTGGTCGATCCGCTCTAGATGCCACAGGCACCACAAGCACCATAAGCACCACAAATGCCGCAATCCCCATAGACGCGACAGGGCGGCGATCCGGCGGACCGCCGCCGGCAAGGCAGGCCGCGCGTCAGAACGCGACCATCGCGAAGTCTTCCTTGCCCACGTCGCACAGCGGGCAGCGCCAGTCGTCGGGGATGTCTTCCCAGCGCGTGCCGGGCGGGATGCCTTCCTCGGGCAGACCGGCCGCCTCGTCGTAGACCCAGCCGCAGATGATGCAAACCCATTGCCGGAACTCGTCAGCGGGCGCGGCGGGCGGCGGCGCTTCGCTGGCGCCGGACGGCGCGGATGGCGGCGCGGTTGCCGCGCCGGGCTCGTCGAGACTGAATATCGCGGGCGCGTCCGTGCCTTGCCCGTGGTGGGCGAGCTTGTCCTGCAGCACGGCCAGCAGTTGCCGCGCTTCCTCCGTGGTCAGGTCGATCCAGTACGGATCGCCGGCGCCGTCGTTGAGGCGCGCGGGGGAAAACTGCAGTTCGATTGCGGTGCCTTTCTTGTACATGCCTGTGGAATGAATGCTGGAATCCGCGCGGCGCCGCCGGGCGGCGCGCGCGTGGATAGGGGTGTCGGAGCGATGCGGCCGGAAGCCGGCGGCGATATTGTCGTTCAGTTCCGCCCGGCTCGCAGCGAGCCAAACACATACGACTCCATCGACAGCATGCCGTAGACGATGCCGCCGTCGATGACCTGGACCGGATCGCCGGCCGTGGCCGCGCCGAGGGCCACCAGCAGCGGCAGGAAGTGCTCTTCGGTCGGATGGGCGCGGGCGGCGTCCGGCGCCTGGCGGCGGTAGTCGAGCAGTGGCGTCATGTCGCCGTCCTGCATGGCCTTGCGCACGGCTTCGCGCACCCAGCCGGTGAACCTGGCCACGTAGGGCGCATCGCCGCCATCGCCGCGGAATTCGTGGAGGTTGTGCGTCAGGCTGCCCGAACCCACGATCAGCACGCCTTGCGCGCGCAGCGGCGCCAGCGCGCGGCCGAGCGCGAGTGCGCCGGCGGGGTCCAGCGGCTGCGGCAGCGACACCTGGAATGCCGGCACGCCGGCGTCCGGGTACAGGTGCAGCAGCGGCACCCACGCGCCGTGGTCCAGGCCGCGCTGCGCGTCGGTCCGCGCCGCAAAGCCGGCTTCGGCCAGCAGCGCCGCGGCGCGCCGAGCCAGTTCGGGATGGCCCGGGGCCGGGTATTGCAGCGCGTACAGGGCGGGCGGGAAGCCGCCGAAATCATGGATGGTCTCGGGATATTCGGCGGTGCCCACGCCGGCGCCGCCGCGCGTCATCCAGTGGGGCGACACCACCAGCACCGCCGCCGGCGGCGGCAGCGCGCGGCCGAGCGCGGTGAGTTGCGGGCCGGCCAGGCCGGGTTCGACGGCAAAGGTGGGCGCGCCGTGCGATATGAACAGAACGGGGAGGGGGGCTGACACGAGGTTTCTCCGGTACGCCGGCGCCGCTGTGCTTTGCGCATCTGGCGGCGGGGTCGACGGCGGAGTTTATTGCCTGCGGACGAGGCGATAAACCCGGATTGGCGCGACATATAGTCTCGCCAGCCGGGACAATCGAGGGAAATGGAGAGGGTGCGGGAAGGTCAGGACGGAGCGGCCGAGCCACCGCCCGCGGCCGTGCCGGCAGCGGGCTGCGCAGCCGGCATTTCCGCCGCCGCGGGCGTTTGAGGCGTTTCCACCATTTCAGCCGGTTCCGTCGCTTCCGTCGCTTCCACGGTTTCCACCGGCTCCGGCGAAACCGGCGCCTCCACGATTTTCGGCTGCGGCCCGGCCGCCACCACCTCGTGCACGAAACGCAGCTTCTCCACCACCTTGGGCGACAGCGCGAACGGATAGCCGTCCGCGAGGCCCAGGCTGCGGTTCAGGCTGTTGAGCACATAGGTCAGCGGATACCAGCGGTGCATCAGGCTGTCGAAGCTCGACACTTCCACCGGCGTCTGGTCGGTCAGCACCGGCTCGCCCGCGGTGCTCGGCTTGAGCGCCAGCCCGCACGCGGCGGCGGTGTCCACGGTATCGACGATGTGCAGGTAGTGCGCCCAGGTCTCGGCCCAGTCTTCCCACGGATGCATGGTCGCGTAGGCGCTCACGTAGGCCTGCTCCCAGCCCTGCGCCGCGCCCTGTTCGTAGTGCGCCGCCAGCGCCTCGGCGTAGTCGGCCCGCTCGTCGCCGAACAGCACGCGGAACGGTTCGGTCCAGCGCGTGCTGGCCACCAGCTGGTCGAAATAATAATGGCCGAGCTCGTGCCGGAAATGGCCCAGCAGCGTGCGGTAGGGCTCGCTCATCTCCGAGCGCGTCTTTTCCCGGTGCGCATCGTCGGCCTCGGCGATGTTCATGGTGATCAGGCCGTTGTCGTGGCCGGTCATCACGCGCTCCTCGCCGACGTCCTCGAGGAAATCGAACTGCAGGCCGCCCTCGGCGTCCACCTCGCGCGAGACCACCGGCAAGTCCAGCGCCGCCAGCGTATAGAGCGCCCGCCGCTTGGCGGTCTCCAGCCGCCACCAGTAGAGGCGGTTGTTCGGCGTGGCCAGGAACGGCGTGGTGCGGGTCAGCTCGCAGGACGCGCACAGCGTGTCGCCGGCGTCCGCCGGGATCATCCAGTTGCAGACGTCCTGCACCGCGTAGTTGTGGCATTGCCGGTGGAGCGCGCCGGCGGCCTCGTCGTTCAGGCAGCGCCACACGCCGTCGCCGGCGGGCTCGAAGGCGCAGATCTGCGAGAGTTCGGGAACATAGCCGAGCAGGGCGCTGCAGCGCTCGCACGAGACGTTCTCGAAGAACACGAGGTTGCCGCATTTTCCGCAGTGGAATGTCTTCATGGCTCGCCTGTGGTTTTGCGCGCGCCCGTCCGCGCCGCCCGTGCCATTTTCACATCTGCAGCGCGGATTTACACCGCCGGTAACAACTGCACGCACGGCGGCGGGCGGCGCCCACGCCGCGCGGCGGCGGGCGCGCTACTGCTGCGGGCAGTGGCGCGCGCCCTGGCCGAGCCGGTCCGCCGGCTGGCCGTTTTGCGGGTCGCGCTCGCCCGGCTGGCTGGTCTTGCGGCCTTCGCCGGGCTGCTCGGCGTAACCGCGTTGGCTCGGGCTGGGCCGCCCGCTTGTCTCCGTCCGCCTGCGCAGATCGTTCATGGCGCGTCTCTCCATGCTTGAAAGGGGTCTACCGTGGCTCGCCCGGCAACGGTGCATGCGGCACCGGGCTGCATCAAAGCTGGCAAGTTCCGTGCCGGCGGATGGCCGCCTTGCCAGCGCGGTTCCGGCTCCGCCCTTGCAGCCAATGCAGATACCAGGGAATGCCCCGGTCCGCGCTACACCGCAAAACGAAAATGACCGCTATGCAGCACGATGTTGTGGGCCGCCGTCATCTCGAACAATTGCCGGGCCACGCTTTCGATGTCGTCGCGGTGGCCTTCGAAGGCCTGTATCAGGTCGCCCTCGCGGTGCGAGCGCGCGCCGAAGTGGTCTTCGAGCGCCTCGGCGGTGATCGCGTAGCGGGCCGGCGCGCCGTCCACGCAGGCGGGACAGGCGAGGCAGAGTTCGGCCGAGCAGTAGGAAGGGATGGCCTTGGGAAAGCGGACCTGCTTGACGGACATGGGTGATCCCCGGAGCAAGAAAGCGAAGAAAACGGCAAGGACGGCGGCAACGACGCGGCGCTCAGCCGCGCCGGCTTGCTGCCAGTCTAGGCAGGGCCGCGGTGGCCGCAAGGCGAATCGCGCGGTTGGCTGACGGGCATCAAGGAAGGGGAGTTTCCGGGCCGCGCTGCCATCGCACGCTGCCCGGCGGATACCTTTGACTTGCACCGGCCCCGGTATAAGCTTGCCCTGTCGATATGCCGCCCGCCGCACGCGCGGCATGCGCGTGCCGGCTGTCGTTCCCGCCTCATCGCGCTTGTGATCGTGCGTGATCATGCTTGTGATCGCGTTCGTGCCCGCGCCGGAGCAGAAATGACCAACGAGGCATTGCCGGGACTGATTGGCGGCATCTACGACGCGGCCGCGGCGCAAGACCGCTGGCCCGCCGCCGACCGCCAGCGCGCGCTGGCGGGGCTCGCCGCGCTCGAATCGATGCCGCTGGCCGTGGTGGTGGTGGACGACGCCATGCGCGTGGTGTTCGCCAACGACGCGGCCGGCGCGCTGGCGCGGCGGCCGCAGGCCAGCCTGCGCATGGCGGCGGCCGGCCCCGCTGCCGGCGGG
>NZ_AQPL01000527.1:0-3416 GCF_000395345.1 Cupriavidus sp. WS
CGGGCAGCCGGTGCGGCTGGTCCTGCGCGACGCGCGCGAGGATGCCCGCCTGGCCGCGCTGGCGGCCACCGCCGCGCACGGTGGAGCGGGCGGACGGCTGCGCCTGGGAGTCCGGGGCGAGGCCACCGCGCCGGTCGAACTGCTGGTGACACCGGTGCCGTGGCGGCGCCTGCCGGGCGCCGCGGATGACGGAGGCGGCGCGGCGGCCGGCATGGCCGTGGTCATGCTGCGCGACCTCGCGGATGCCGTCGCGCGCCGCCAGAGCGCGCTGACCGAATTGTTCGGGCTGACCCGGGTCGAGGCCGCCGTGGCCGCGGCGCTGGCGGGCGGGGCCACGGCCGCGCAGGTGGCGCGCAGCCGCAACGTCTCGCCCGACACCGTGCGCACGCAGATCCGCAGCATCCTGCGCAAGATGGGCGCGAGCAACCTGCGGCAGTTCGAGTCGATCGCCGGGATGCTGATCTAGCGCGGGGTGGAAAAATCCGTCAGCGCGGAAAGCGCAGCAGTCCTTCCCCTTCCGCCGGCACCGGCACGCCAAGCTCCTTCATCTTGTTCAGCAACTGCATGACCGGCAGGATCGGGTTGGCTTCCGCCGACATCGGCGCGCCTTCCATCTCGGGCGCGGCGCGCAGCTTCGCCATCAGGTCGGGAACCCGGATGCCGCCAGGGTGCTCGCGCAGGATGCGCGTGATCGCGGCATCGAAGGCGAGGGCGCTGCCTACCAGGCGCTCGAGGTAGGCCGTGGCCTGCTCGCGCGGGTAGAACTCGAACGAATGCCCGTCCGTGAGCGAGCGGATCGCGCCCTCCCTGAGCGCCTGCGCGGTGCGCTCGAGCGTGAGCAGGTTGGTTTCGGGGCTGCCGCCGCTGAACGCCTGGTAATAGCTGGTGGTCTCGTCGGCAAGATGGAGATGGCCGATGGCCGGCAGCAGCACGGCCACGTGGCCGACCGTGTGGCCCTGGGTCTTCAGCGCCACGACCTCGCCGCCGAACAGCCGCCAGCCGTTCCACAACGTGCTGCCGATGCGGATTTCCTCGGACGGCAGCGATTCCAGCAGCGTCAGCGAGCGGGTCTCGACGTCGAGCGTGCCGAACTGCCCGATGGCGCTCTCCGCCAGCACCCGGCCCGCCGGCATGCCCGGCACGAACGGCCGCGCCTCGTCGAACATCGGCACGAAGGTGTTGATCTGGTCGCGCATCATCGCCAGGTCGCGCACGGACATATAGGCTTCGGCGGGCACGCCCAGCGTGTCGATCCAGCCGTTGTTGCCGGTGTGGTCGCAATGCCCGTGCGTGGAGATCAGCGTGACCCGGTCATAGGGCTGGAGCCGGCGGGCGGCTTCGTCCAGATAGGCGCGAAAGCCCGCGGTCGCGCCCACGTCGATCACCACCAGTTGCGTGCCGGACTTGTACATGACCGCGTTGGCGACGGAAGAGATGCCGGCTTCGAGGTTGCGCATGCGCCCGACGATCAGCAGCGCGCCGGGCGCGATCTCCACCAGTTCTCCGTAGGAGCGCGAGCCGCCGGTGGCGGCCGGGTTGATGACGTTGCACATTGTCGTATCGGGGAGAAGGCACTTGCGGTTCGGTACGCCCTGGGCGGGACCCGCCGCCCGCCAGCGGCCCGTCGCGGGCGGCCGGCGTGGGGGATGCGGCTGTTCCATTATTGCCGTGGGCGGCCCGGCGCGGCATCACCAGAACTGGTGATGGCCGGACATCGAGAGGCGGAAGAGGAGCGCCCGCCCGCCGTCAGGACGCCGCGCCCGGCCCGCCGCCGGCGAACGCGGCGGCCAGCGCCTGCAGGCCGTCGCGGTAGATGCCCTCGAACAGGCGCTCGGCCTCGGCGTCGCCGACGCCGGCCGGCGTGAACTCGCCGGACCAGTCGACGCGCGCGCCTTGCCCGTCACCGGCCGGCCGCACCTGCAGCGTGGAGCGGTAGCCCGTCACCGGGAACGGCGCTTCGAGGATCGCGTAGCTGTAGCTGCGGTTCGCCTCGTCGAATGCCAGCAGGCGCTCGACGATGACGTCGCCGCCGGGGGTGGCGAGGCGGCGCACGCGGCCGCCTTCGGATAGCTCGCTGCTCGGGATGTAGGGCAGCCAGTCGGGCAGCGCGTTGAAGCCGCCGATCAGTTGCCAGACCCGCTCGGGCGAAGCCGGGATCGTGATGGTTGCTGAAGCGCTTGCCATGTCGGGCTCCCGGCTCAAGCGTGATCGCCGGGCAGCGGCGCGTCGGCGGCCACCAGCTTCTGCTCGCGCATCTCGCGCCAGAACTCCGCCGGGATGGTCTCCGCCAGCGCCGCCATGTCCTCGGCGATGCGCCCGGGTCGGCTCGCGCCGGGAATCACCGCCGCGACGGCGGGGTTGGCCAGCGAGAACTGCAGCGCGGCGGCCTTGATGCCGACGCCGTGGCGCCGCGCGACCGCCTTGATGCGCTCGACCCTGGCGACGATCTCCGCGGGCGCCGTCTGATACTCGAAATGCGCGCCGCCGGCCAGGATGCCCGAACTGTACGGGCCGCCGACCACGATCTCGGCCCGGCGCGCGGCCGCCGCCGGCATCAGGCGCTGCAGCGCGCGCGCATGGTCCAGCAGCGTGTAGCGGCCGGCCAGCAGGAAGCCGTCGGGCTGCGCCTCGGCCAGGTCCAGCGTCAGCTCGATCGGCTCGACGCGGTTCACGCCCAGGCCCCAGGCCTTGATCACGCCTTCCTCGCGCAGGCGGGTCAGCACGCGGAACGCGCCGGTGCGCGCGCTCTCGAATCTGGCGAGCCATTCGTCGCCGTAGAAATCCTGGGCGATGTCGTGCACCCAGACGATGTCGAGGCGGTCCGTGCCCAGGCGCCGGAGGCTGTCCTCGATCGAGCGCAGCGTGGCGTCGGCCGAATAATCGTTGACCATCTTGTTGGGCCGGCCAGTGGCGAACAGGCCGCCTTTCTCGCCGAGATCGCGGGTGCTGGCGTCTTCCACCTCGTCCAGGATCAGGCGGCCGACCTTGGTGCTGAGCACGTAGTCGTCGCGGTTGCGCCGGGCCAGCGCGCGGCCCAGGCGGATCTCCGACAGGCCGGCACCGTAGAACGGCGCGGTGTCGAAATAGCGGATGCCGTGGTCCCAGGCCGCGTCGACGGTGGCGGCGGCCTCGGCCTCGGGGATGTCGCGGAACATGTTGCCCAGCGGCGCGGTGCCAAAGCCGAGGAGGGTGCCGGCAGGCAGTTTGTCTTTGATGCTCATGACTTGCTCCAGTGAAGTCCGGTGAAGGAGTGACTTGGGTGAGGCAAGTCTAGGGTTGCAAGTTAAGTCTGTCCAAGACAGAATATGGCTCACTTGAGTCCCGTAAGGTCTTATAGGTCTGACAGGTCTTATAGGTCTGACAGGTCTTATAGGTCTGATTGGGACCGATGACCGGATCCGAAGAGAGCCCGACAT
>NZ_AQPL01000528.1:0-2275 GCF_000395345.1 Cupriavidus sp. WS
TTGGGACCGATGACCGGATCCGAAGAGAGCCCGACATGCTAGACATCCGCCAGCTTCACTATTTCGTTGCCGTCGCCGAGGACGAGCACGTCGGCCGGGCCGCCGAGCGGCTGCACATTTCGCAGTCGCCGCTAAGCCGGCAGATCGCCCAGCTTGAGGAAAAGCTCGGTCTGACGCTGTTCGAGCGCTCCCAGCAGCGCATCCGCCTGACCACCGACGGACGCACGTTCCTGGCCGAGACACGCGCCTTCCTGACCCATGCCAACCGCCTCGAATCGCTCGCGCGCCGGCTCGGCAAGGGCGACGAAGGCGGCCTGTGCATCGGCTACCTGGAATACGCGATGCACTCCGGCGTGCTGCCCAATGCCCTGCGCGACCTGCGCGGCAAACGTCCGGCGGTGCATATCGCGCTGTACAACCAGCAGTCCGAGGCGCAGCTCGAAGGCCTGCGGCAGCGCAGCCTCGACATCGCCCTGGTCTGCGAGCCGCCGCCGGCCGACGACCCCGACCTCGACGCCGCCCAGGTGCTCAACGACCCCATGCTGCTGGCGCTGCCCGAAGGCCATCCGCTGGCCGCCACGGAACGCCTCACGCCCGAAGACCTCGCCGCGCAGAAGTGGATCGGCGTGATGCACAAGGAAAGCGCGCTGCGGCACGACACCTTCGTCGCCGCCTGCGCGCGCGCCGGCTTCACGCCCGACATCACGATGGAAGCCACCGAACCGCTGGCCGCCCTCGGCCTGGTCGCCGCCGGACTCGGCATGACCATGATCCAGCAAAGCCTGCGCCACCAGGCGCCCGCCGGCGTGGTGCTGCGCGAACTGTCGTGGTTCAGCTACCGCACGCCGCTGTGGGCCGCGTGGCACAGGATCAACCTGCGGCCGCTGGTGGAGAGTTTCCGGAGGACGTTGCTGGGGAGTGGTGGGGTGAGCGAGGCGGTGATGGCCGTGAGGGAAGGGCGGCAGACTGCTGCGGTTTGAGGCATGGAACGAGCCCTGTCGACTTGAGATAAACTATTCCCGCCTCAGGGAATGATTTCTTGTTGCGGGAAATGAAAGGAGCACCTCATGCTGACCGCTGGCAAGTCCGTGTCCGCCGCGCATGTCGCGTTCATGGCCGACGTAACCGACACCGATATCAATCGGCTGGTTGATACCGATGTACTACCGCGAGCCTTGTTTCTTCGGGATCATGGCCGACGCTTCGCGCCACTGACCGCCGCCTTTGCCTCCTTCTATTTTCAAACGCAGGATGAACTCACTCGTTCGGCTCGCCGACAAGTGATCTGGGACCTGACCGCGCGCCTGGAACGCCGCCCCGATTTCGATGCGTTTCTGGCCCTGAATACAACGGTGCTCCACGCCGACTTCGACTGGTCGATACATCACGACTTCCTGACGGTGACACTGGACCGATGCGTTGAAACGGCACTGAACCGGGCCAGCCGGGTCCAGGAAGCGGAAAAGAGCATCGTCGAAGATCCCGAGATTCTGAGCGGTACGCCATGTTTTGCCGGTACGCGATTGCCGGTGGCCCATATCGTGGCAGCGACCGAAGCCGGCGCAACCATAGCGGAACTGCAGGAAGCCTATCCGTTCCTGAACGAGCGCTTGATCGACGACGCGCGTGTCTATGTCCAGGCCCATCCCCGGCCGGGACGCCCGCGCCGCATTACGGACATCGATACCGGTGCGGCTCTCGTGTCGCACAAAGTTGTCCGCCGCGGACAGAACCGGCGTGACCTTTAAATTCCTCATAGACGAGTGCCTTTGGCCAGGACTCGCGCAAATCGCTCGCGAATCGGGGTATCCGGAATCGACGTGCGTGAGGGATCGAGGCTGGTCGGGCGCGAAAGATCATCAGTTGATCCGCCATGCGGTGGCTGCGGACTTCACGCTCGTCACCCACAATGCGGTGGACTTTCGCGGCCCGGCCGGAGGGCCACGGACAGGCCTTCACGCCAGGGAACCCATCCATGCGGGCCTGGTTTGCCTGGTGTCTCCGTTCCCGATGACCACGGATCGCCAGCGCGAGCTGTTCAGATATGCGATTCAGGAACTTGAAACCATGCCTGATCTCATCAACCATGCGTTGGAGGTCATCGAAGACGAGAGCGGGGACGTCGCGATTGCGGTGTATCGGATTCCGGATGGGGATATCTAGGTCCATCTTGGTTTGGTCTCTTCATGATTTTACATAATCATCATTATGCGAAAATCAGATGCCAGAACCACCATGACCAACCCCAGCTTCGGGGTCGCCTCAGAAAACGGAA
>NZ_AQPL01000529.1:0-15028 GCF_000395345.1 Cupriavidus sp. WS
CATGATGGGCGACGGCAGCGCCGAATGGACGCGCAAGCTGGGGCTGGATATGGACCTGACCGCGCGCGGCATGGGCGTGCGCTCCAAGCGCTACGCGATGGTGATGGAAGACGGCGTGGTGACTGGCCTGTGGGTCGAGGCGCCCGGCGAATTCAAGGTCAGCAGCGCCGAAGCGGTGCTGGCGGCGTTGCGCGCTTAATACGCGATTGTGACAATTCGACCCTCGCGAGTGACGCAAGTTAGACTTGCGGGGGTGAATTCTTACGCCACTAACAGGCCGAAACAAAGTGGCGCAGCGCAGCAAACGAAGCGATGGTAAAATCGCTGTATCAGTAAGTTCAGTCAATAGATTTTAATAATAGCTGAGAACGTCATGCTCAAACAGCGCACCATCAAATCCCTGGTCAAGACCGTAGGCATTGGCTTGCACTCGGGCCGTAAAGTGACGCTGACGCTGCGCCCCGCCCCGGCAGACACCGGCATCGTGTTCACCCGCGTGGACCTGCCCGAGGCCGTCGAGATCCCCGCGAGCGCCGGCGCCATCGGCGACACCCGCCTGGCTTCGGTCCTGCAGAAGGACGGCGCGCGGGTTTCCACCGTGGAGCACCTGATGTCCGCCTGCGCGGGCCTCGGCATCGACAACCTGTACGTGGACGTCGACGCGGAAGAAATCCCCATCATGGACGGCAGCGCCGCGTCCTTCGTGTTCCTGCTGCAATCCGCCGAGATCGAGCAGCAGTCCGCGCCCAAGCGCTTCATCCGCGTGAAGAAGGCCGTGGAAGTGCGCGAGGGCGACAAGCTGGCCCGCCTCGAGCCGTTCTTCGGCTTCAAGCTGGCCTTCACCATCGATTTCCGCCACCCGGCGGTGGACAAGACCGGCCAGACTTTCGCCATCGACTTCGCCGACACCAGCTACGTGCGCGAGATCGCGCGCGCGCGCACCTTCGGCTTCGCCCATGAGGTCGAGGCGCTGCGCGAGATGGGACTGGCGCGCGGCGGCAGCCTCGACAACGCCATCGTGCTCGACGAGCACCGCATGCTGAACAACGAGGAACTGCGCTACGGCGACGAGTTCGTGCGCCACAAGATCCTGGACGCGATCGGCGACCTCTACGTGATCGGCCACCCGCTGATCGGCGCCTACATCGCCAACAAGTCCGGCCACGGCCTCAACAACCAGCTGCTGCGCGCCCTGCTGGCCGACCAGGAAGCCTACGAGATGGTCACGTTCGAGCGCGTCGAGGACGCGCCGCCGGCCTTCCTGCCGCAGTTGCAGCCGGCATTCGCGTAAGCCGCGGGCGTCCTGGCGCCGCAAAGAGAAAGCCGGTCGCTCGACCGGCTTTTTTTCATGCTGGGGATACCGTCTTTCAGCCCTTCGGCCCCGGACCGTGATGCGACAGCAGCGTCTTCAGCGCGTCGCGCAGCGGCGAATCGGGCAGGTCGCGCGTGAGCTGGTCCAGGCTCGCCAGCCCGGTGGCCGACATCCTGCCGTTCCTCGGCCGCTCCACCGGCCCGGTGTCCCAGTCCCCCTGGCGGCCCACGTCCGGTTGAACGCGCACCCGGATTGCGGTAATCTGCGAGCCCCGCTGTTGCAGTCTTCCAAGTAGCGTCGGCACCACCTGTCTTACCCGTGCCGCGGCGGCGCCATGCGCCGCCAGCAACAGCAGTGTCCGCTCCCCCTGGCCTTGCCCGATGGCGCGGGCGTCCTGCTTGACGCCTGCCACGGCGATGCCGTCCTGCAGTCCGCGAGGCAGGAGCGACAGCACCTCAGTTTCCAGCACAGCCAGTTCCCGCGCCGTCTGCATCAGGGCGGAAACCGGGCCGGCCTTGGCCAGCCAGTCGTTGAGCGGCTTGGCGGCGGGCGTCTGGAGGGCGTGGTGGGTGAACATGCGCATGCGCGCATTCTAGCGTGCCGCCGCTTGCGTGCGGCGCCGGGCCTTGCATTGGGAGAAGGGAGCCGCCTCATGCAGATCATCGTGCTTCATCCGCGCCTGCCGCAGGTGCGCCATTTCACGCTGTCGCGCGGGCGGCTGGCCGCCGCCGTGCTGCTGCTGTGCCTGCTGGTCGCGCTGACCTCGTCGGCGCTGACCTGGTTCGCCGCGCGCGCGGGGCTGGCCGGGTCCGGCGCGCCGGCGCGCGCGCCCGGCGACGACGCCTACCTGCGCGCCAACCTCAATGTGCTGGCCGCCCGCGTGGGCGAGATCCAGGCCCGCATGGTGCGGCTGGACGCGCTGGGCGAGCGGGTCTCGGGCCTGGCCGGCATCGCGCCGAAGGAGTTCGACTTCCGCCAGCCGCCCGGGCGCGGCGGCCTCGCGCCGACCGCCCAGTCGCGCGCGCCCAGCCTGACGGAGCTGCAGCTGGCGCTGGCGCGCCTGTCCGACCAGGCCGAGCAGCATGCCGACTATCTCGACGTGGTGGCGACCACGCTGCTGGACCGCCAGAGCGAGGACCGCCGCGTGCCGCGCGTGCTGCCGGTGGCGTCCGGCTACGACGCCTCGGGCTTCGGCTGGCGCTTCGACCCGTTCACGGGGCGCCGCACCCCGCACGACGGCGTGGACTTCTCCGCGCCGGCCGGCACGCCGATCGTGGCGGCCGCCGGCGGCGTGGTGGTGGCTGCCGAATGGCACCCGGAATACGGCAACCTGATCGACATCGACCACGGCAACGGCCTCAAGACCCGCTACGCGCACAGCGCCAAGATGCTGGTCAAGCCCGGCGACCTGGTCAAGCCGGGCCAGCAGATCGCGCTGGTCGGCTCGACCGGGCGTTCCACCGGCGCGCACCTGCACTTCGAGGTGCACGTCAACGGCGTGCCGCAGAACCCCAGCCGCTTCCTTGCTGTGGCGAAACCGGCACCCGCGCAGCTGGCCCAGGCGCCCGAGCCGACCGACCGCACCGCCATCCGCTGAAGCGGCGCCGGCGCGCCGTTGAAGAACCGCGGGGCCGCCCCGATGTCCGAAGGGAACTGGGTGCGCGGGGCGCGTCCGGGCCAGGTGGCGCAAGGGCGGGGTGAACGGCCGGCGCGGCGTCGGCGGGCGGGCGCGCGATCGGCGCGCCATCGCCGCTGCATCGCCGCCACGGCGTCAAGTCCCGGCTGCCGCGGGGTGTGGTTTGCGCATCGCGCGGACCGCCGCGCGCTTCCGGCCGTGACACCCGCGCGTGATAAACTCGGCGTTTTGCGCCAATCTTCCTATTTCCTCGCGCGGTTCGCCCTGGGCTGCCGGCCTGACCGGCGGCCAGGCCGCCGGTGCATGGCACAGCGGCGTACCACGGCAGACCTCTCGCGTAGGTGAAAGCAATCGATGATCACGGGCCTTCTCAAGAAAGTCTTCGGCAGCCGCAATGAACGGCTGGTCAAACAATATGGCAGGACCGTCGCGCAGATCAATGCGCTGGAACCGAAGTTCGCGGCGCTGTCGGACGACGACCTGCGCGCCATGACCGAGACCTTCCGGCAGCGCCACGCCGCGGGCGAGTCGCTCGAGGCCATGCTGCCCGAGGCGTTCGCGGTGTGCCGCGAGGCCAGCAAGCGGGTCATGAAGATGCGCCACTTCGACGTGCAGCTGATCGGCGGCATGGTCCTGAACGACAACAAGATCGCCGAAATGCGCACCGGCGAGGGCAAGACCCTGACCGCCACGCTGGCGGTGTACCTGAACGCCATCACCGGCAAGGGCGTGCACGTGGTCACGGTCAACGACTACCTGGCCCAGCGCGACGCCGAGTGGATGGGGCGCCTGTACAACTTCCTGGGCCTGTCGGTGGGCGTGAACCTGTCGCAGATGCCGCACGACCAGAAGGCGGCGGCCTACGCGGCCGACATCACCTACGGCACCAACAACGAGTTCGGCTTCGACTACCTGCGCGACAACATGGTCTACGATCCGGGCCAGCGCGTGCAGCGTCCGCTGCACTACGCGATCGTCGACGAGGTGGACTCGATCCTGATCGACGAGGCGCGCACCCCGCTGATCATCTCGGGCCAGGCGGAGAACCACACCGACCTGTACCAGCGCATGAACGGCATCCCCAAGCTGCTCGAGCGCCAGATCGGCGAGGAAAAGGCCGACGGCACCGGCGTCGAGAAGCCCGGCGACTACTACGTCGACGAGAAGGGCCACCAGGTCTACCTGACCGAGGCCGGCCACGAGAAGGCCGAGGAAATCCTCGCGCAGCAGGGCCTGATCGGCGAGGGCGAGTCGCTCTACGCGCCGCAGAACATCACGCTGATGCACCACCTGTACGCCGCCCTGCGCGCGCACAGCCTGTTCCACCGCGACCAGCACTACGTGGTGCAGAACGACGAAGTCGTGATCGTCGACGAATTCACCGGCCGCCTGATGACGGGCCGGCGCTGGTCCGACGGCCTGCACCAGGCCGTGGAAGCCAAGGAAGGCGTGACCATCCAGCAGGAAAACCAGACGCTGGCCACGATCACCTTCCAGAACTACTTCCGCATGTACGAGAAGCTGTCCGGCATGACCGGCACGGCCGACACGGAAGCCTACGAGTTCCAGGAAATCTACGGCCTCGAAGTGGTGGTGATCCCGACCAACCGGGCTGCCCAGCGCAAGGACTTCCAGGACCAGATCTACAAGACCTCGAACGAGCGCTACGACGCCGTGGTGCGCGACATCCGCGACTGCTACGAGCGCGGCCAGCCGGTGCTGGTCGGCACCACCTCGATCGAGACCTCGGAATACCTCTCGGGCCTGCTCAACAAGGCCAAGCTGCCGCACCAGGTGCTCAACGCCAAGCAGCACGAGCGCGAAGCCGAGATCGTGGCGCAGGCCGGCCGGCCCAAGATGATCACCATCGCCACCAACATGGCGGGCCGCGGCACCGACATCGTGCTGGGCGGCAACGTGGAAAAGCAGGCCGGCTTCATCGAGGCCGACGACAGCCTGCCCGAAGCCGAGAAGGCCACGCGCATCGCCAAGCTCAAGGACGAGTGGCAGTCGCTGCACGAGCAGGTCAAGACCGCCGGCGGCCTGCACATCGTCGGCACCGAGCGCCACGAGTCGCGCCGCATCGACAACCAGCTGCGCGGCCGCGCCGGGCGCCAGGGCGACCCGGGCTCGTCGCGCTTCTACCTGTCGCTCGACGACCAGCTGCTGCGCATCTTCGCCGGCGACCGCGTGCGCGCGATCATGGAGCGCCTGAAGATGCCCGAGGGCGAGCCGATCGAGGCCGGCATCGTCACGCGCTCGATCGAGTCCGCGCAGCGCAAGGTCGAGGGCCGCAACTTCGACATCCGCAAGCAGCTGCTGCAGTACGACGACGTCGCCAACGACCAGCGCAAGGAAATCTACAAGCTGCGCAACGAGGTCCTGGAATCCCAGGACGTCGGCGAGATGGTGAAGAACCTGCGCGAGAGCGTGCTGGTCGAGATGTTCCGCGACCACGTGCCGGCCGACACGATGGAAGAGCAGTGGGACATCGCCGGCCTGGAAACCAAGCTGCGCGAGGAATGGTCGCTCAACGTGCCGCTCGCCGCCACGGTCGAGGCCGCGCAGAGCATCGAGGACGAGGAACTGCTGAACCTGATCGTGCGCGCCGCCGACGAGCGCTACGAAGGCAAGGTCGCCCAGGTCGGCCGCGAGTCGTTCGCCGGCTTCGAGCGCTCGGTCATGCTGCAGAGCATCGACACGCACTGGCGCGAGCATCTGGCCGCGCTGGACCACCTGCGCCAGGGCATCCACCTGCGCGGGTATGCGCAGAAGGACCCCAAGCAGGAATACAAGCGCGAGTCGTTCGAACTGTTCGCGCGGCTGCTGGACCTGATCAAGGTCGAGGTCACGCGCGTGATCTTCAACGTGCAGATCCAGTCGCCGGAGCAGCTCGAGCAGGCCTCGGAGCAGATCGAGGAAGGCCTTTCGCACCTCGGCAACGTGCAGTACCAGCATGAGGAGTTCGACGAGGCCAGCCAGGCCGCGGAGGCGGCCACCGCGCCCGAGCGCGCCGGCATCGCCTACGCCGCCGCGGCGGCGGCCGAGACCGCCGGCATGGCCAAGGTGGGGCGCAACGATCCGTGCCCCTGCGGCTCCGGCAAGAAGTTCAAGCAGTGCCACGGCAAGCTCAGCTAGGCCGCGCACGGTGAAGTCAGCAAACATGCCCGCGCAAGCGGGCATGTTCGTCAGGGCGGTGCGGAATCCGCAGGCAACAAGCGCGGAATCCGCGATGCGCGGGCTGCGCATGGGCGCTCCGCTCCGGCCTGGCGCCCGCCAACCAGCAACGAAGAACGCATAGAGGAACGCACATGGCCGTCAACCTGCCCCTGCCGCTGGCAGAGAACCTGAAACCTGTCGCCGGCGTCGAGCTCGGCTGGGCCGAAGCGGGCGTCCGCAAGGCCAACCGCAAGGACGTGCTGGTGGTGCGCGTGGCCGCGGGCAGCACCGTGGCCGGCGTGTTCACCCGCAACCGCTTCTGCGCCGCGCCGGTGCAGGTCTGCCGCGAGCACCTGGCCGCCGGCAAGGGCATCCGCGCGCTCGTGGTCAACACCGGCAACGCCAACGCCGGCACCGGCGAGCCCGGCCTGGCCGCGGCCCGCGCCACCTGCGACGCGCTCGCCGCGCAGCTCGGCATCGCCGCGGAGCAGGTGCTGCCGTTCTCGACCGGCGTGATCCTGGAGCCGCTGCCGGTGGACCGCATCGTCGCCGCGCTGCCGGCCGCCATCGCCAGCGCGAAGCCGGACAACTGGCTGGCCGCGGCCGAGTCGATCATGACCACCGACACCCAGCCCAAGGCCGCCTCGCGCACCGTGCAGATCGGCGGCAAGACCGTCACGCTGTCGGGCATCAGCAAGGGCGCCGGCATGATCCGCCCGAACATGGCGACCATGCTCGGCTTCATCGCCACCGACGCCACCGTGGCGCAGCCCGTGGTGCAGGCGCTGGTGTCCTACGCGGCCGACCAGTCGTTCAACAGCATCACCATCGACGGCGACACCTCGACCAACGACTCGTTCGTGCTGATCGCCAGCGGCCAGGCCGGCGCGCCGGCCATCGAGCGCGCCGAGGGTGCCGACTTCGAGGCGCTGCGCGCCGCCGTGACGGACCTCGCGCAGGAACTGGCGCAGATGATCGTGCGCGACGGCGAAGGCGCCACCAAGCTGATGACCATCCGCGTGGAAGGCGGCAAGGACGTCGCCGAATGCCGCCAGATCGCCTATGCGGTGGCGCACTCGCCGCTGGTCAAGACCGCGTTCTACGCCTCCGACCCCAACCTCGGCCGCATCCTGGCCGCGATCGGCTACGCCGGCGTGGACGACCTCGACGTCGGGCGCGTCAACCTGTGGCTCGACGACGTGCTGGTCGCGCGCGACGGCGGGCGCAATCCCGACTACCGCGAGGAAGACGGCCAGCGCGTGATGAAGCAGGCCGAGATCACCGTGCGCGTCGCGCTCGGCCGCGGCGATGCCGCCGCCACGGTGTGGACCTGCGACCTCTCGCACGACTACGTTTCGATCAACGCGGACTACCGCTCGTAAGCTCTGCCCCGGGAGCGGCGCCCGCGCGGGCGCCGCTCCCGGGGCAGAGCTTACGAGCGGTAGTCCGCGTTGATCGAAACGTAGTCGTGCGAGAGGTCGCAGGTCCACACCGTGGCGGCGGCATCGCCGCGGCCGAGCGCGACGCGCACGGTGATCTCGGCCTGCTTCATCACGCGCTGGCCGTCTTCCTCGCGGTAGTCGGGATTGCGCCCGCCGTCGCGCGCGACCAGCACGTCGTCGAGCCACAGGTTGACGCGCCCGACGTCGAGGTCGTCCACGCCGGCGTAGCCGATCGCGGCCAGGATGCGGCCGAGGTTGGGGTCGGAGGCGTAGAACGCGGTCTTGACCAGCGGCGAGTGCGCCACCGCATAGGCGATCTGGCGGCATTCGGCGACGTCCTTGCCGCCTTCCACGCGGATGGTCATCAGCTTGGTGGCGCCTTCGCCGTCGCGCACGATCATCTGCGCCAGTTCCTGCGCGAGGTCCGTCACGGCGGCGCGCAGCGCCTCGAAGTCGGCACCCTCGGCGCGCTCGATGGCCGGCGCGCCGGCCTGGCCGCTGGCGATCAGCACGAACGAGTCGTTGGTCGAGGTGTCGCCGTCGATGGTGATGCTGTTGAACGACTGGTCGGCCGCGTAGGACACCAGCGCCTGCACCACGGGCTGCGCCACGGTGGCGTCGGTGGCGATGAAGCCGAGCATGGTCGCCATGTTCGGGCGGATCATGCCGGCGCCCTTGCTGATGCCCGACAGCGTGACGGTCTTGCCGCCGATCTGCACGGTGCGCGAGGCGGCCTTGGGCTGGGTGTCGGTGGTCATGATCGACTCGGCCGCGGCCAGCCAGTTGTCCGGCTTCGCGCTGGCGATGGCGGCCGGCAGCGCGGCGACGATGCGGTCCACCGGCAGCGGCTCCAGGATCACGCCGGTCGAGAACGGCAGCACCTGCTCCGCGGCGATGCCGAGCTGCGCGGCGAGCGCGTCGCAGGTGGCGCGGGCCGCGGCCAGGCCGGGCTCGCCGGTGCCGGCGTTGGCGTTGCCGGTGTTGACCACGAGCGCGCGGATGCCCTTGCCGGCGGCCAGGTGCTCGCGGCAGACCTGCACCGGCGCGGCGCAGAAGCGGTTGCGGGTGAACACGCCGGCCACGGTGCTGCCCGCGGCCACGCGCACCACCAGCACGTCCTTGCGGTTGGCCTTGCGGACGCCCGCTTCGGCCCAGCCGAGCTCGACGCCGGCGACAGGTTTCAGGTTCTCTGCCAGCGGCAGGGGCAGGTTGACGGCCATGTGCGTTCCTCTATGCGTTCTTCGTTGCTGGTTGGCGGGCGCCAGGCCGGAGCGGAGCGCCCATGCGCAGCCCGCGCATCGCGGATTCCGCGCTTGTTGCCTGCGGATTCCGCACCGCCCTGACGAACATGCCCGCTTGCGCGGGCATGTTTGCTGACTTCACCGTGCGCGGCCTAGCTGAGCTTGCCGTGGCACTGCTTGAACTTCTTGCCGGAGCCGCAGGGGCACGGATCGTTGCGCCCCACCTTGGCCATGCCGGCGGTCTCGGCCGCCGCCGCGGCGGCGTAGGCGATGCCGGCGCGCTCGGGCGCGGTGGCCGCCTCCGCGGCCTGGCTGGCCTCGTCGAACTCCTCATGCTGGTACTGCACGTTGCCGAGGTGCGAAAGGCCTTCCTCGATCTGCTCCGAGGCCTGCTCGAGCTGCTCCGGCGACTGGATCTGCACGTTGAAGATCACGCGCGTGACCTCGACCTTGATCAGGTCCAGCAGCCGCGCGAACAGTTCGAACGACTCGCGCTTGTATTCCTGCTTGGGGTCCTTCTGCGCATACCCGCGCAGGTGGATGCCCTGGCGCAGGTGGTCCAGCGCGGCCAGATGCTCGCGCCAGTGCGTGTCGATGCTCTGCAGCATGACCGAGCGCTCGAAGCCGGCGAACGACTCGCGGCCGACCTGGGCGACCTTGCCTTCGTAGCGCTCGTCGGCGGCGCGCACGATCAGGTTCAGCAGTTCCTCGTCCTCGATGCTCTGCGCGGCCTCGACCGTGGCGGCGAGCGGCACGTTGAGCGACCATTCCTCGCGCAGCTTGGTTTCCAGGCCGGCGATGTCCCACTGCTCTTCCATCGTGTCGGCCGGCACGTGGTCGCGGAACATCTCGACCAGCACGCTCTCGCGCAGGTTCTTCACCATCTCGCCGACGTCCTGGGATTCCAGGACCTCGTTGCGCAGCTTGTAGATTTCCTTGCGCTGGTCGTTGGCGACGTCGTCGTACTGCAGCAGCTGCTTGCGGATGTCGAAGTTGCGGCCCTCGACCTTGCGCTGCGCGGACTCGATCGAGCGCGTGACGATGCCGGCCTCGATCGGCTCGCCCTCGGGCATCTTCAGGCGCTCCATGATCGCGCGCACGCGGTCGCCGGCGAAGATGCGCAGCAGCTGGTCGTCGAGCGACAGGTAGAAGCGCGACGAGCCCGGGTCGCCCTGGCGCCCGGCGCGGCCGCGCAGCTGGTTGTCGATGCGGCGCGACTCGTGGCGCTCGGTGCCGACGATGTGCAGGCCGCCGGCGGTCTTGACCTGCTCGTGCAGCGACTGCCACTCGTCCTTGAGCTTGGCGATGCGCGTGGCCTTCTCGGCTTCGGGCAGGCTGTCGTCGGCCTCGATGAAGCCGGCCTGCTTTTCCACGTTGCCGCCCAGCACGATGTCGGTGCCGCGGCCCGCCATGTTGGTGGCGATGGTGATCATCTTGGGCCGGCCGGCCTGCGCCACGATCTCGGCTTCGCGCTCGTGCTGCTTGGCGTTGAGCACCTGGTGCGGCAGCTTGGCCTTGTTGAGCAGGCCCGAGAGGTATTCCGAGGTCTCGATCGAGGTGGTGCCGACCAGCACCGGCTGGCCGCGCTCGTAGCAGTCGCGGATGTCGCGCACCACGGCGTCGTAGCGCTCGTTCGAGGTCTTGTAGATCTGGTCCTGGAAGTCCTTGCGCTGGGCAGCCCGGTTGGTCGGGATCACCACCACTTCGAGGCCGTAGATTTCCTGGAACTCGTAGGCTTCCGTGTCGGCCGTGCCGGTCATGCCGGACAGCTTCTCGTACATGCGGAAGTAGTTCTGGAAGGTGATCGTGGCCAGCGTCTGGTTTTCCTGCTGGATGGTCACGCCTTCCTTGGCTTCCACGGCCTGGTGCAGGCCGTCGGACCAGCGCCGGCCCGTCATCAGGCGGCCGGTGAATTCGTCGACGATCACGACTTCGTCGTTCTGCACCACGTAGTGCTGGTCGCGGTGGAACAGGCTGTGCGCGCGCAGGGCGGCGTACAGGTGGTGCATCAGCGTGATGTTCTGCGGCGCGTAGAGCGACTCGCCCTCGCCGATCAGGCCCTGCTGCGCGAGGATTTCCTCGGCCTTCTCGTGGCCGGCCTCGGTCAGGTAGACCTGGTGGCCCTTCTCGTCGACGTAGTAGTCGCCGGGCTTCTCGACGCCGGTGCCGTCGGCCTTTTCCTCGCCGATCTGGCGCTCGAGCAGCTTGGGGATGCCGTTCATGCGCTGGTACAGGTCGGTGTGGTTCTCCGCCTGGCCCGAGATGATCAGCGGGGTGCGCGCCTCGTCGATCAGGATCGAGTCCACCTCGTCGACGATCGCGTAGTGCAGCGGACGCTGCACGCGCTGGCCCGGATCGTAGACCATGTTGTCGCGCAGGTAGTCGAAGCCGAACTCGTTGTTGGTGCCGTAGGTGATGTCGGCCGCGTAGGCCGCCGCCTTCTGGTCGTGCGGCATCTGCGACAGGTTCACGCCCACCGACAGGCCCAGGAAGTTGTACAGGCGCCCCATCCACTCGGCGTCGCGCTGGGCCAGGTAGTCGTTGACCGTGACCACGTGCACGCCCTTGCCGGTGATGGCGTTCAGGTACACCGCCAGCGTGGCGGTCAGGGTCTTGCCCTCGCCGGTGCGCATTTCGGCGATCTTGTTGTCGTTCAGGACCATGCCGCCGATCAGCTGCACGTCGAAGTGGCGCATCTTCATGACCCGCTTGCTGGCCTCGCGGCACACCGCGAACGCCTCGGGCAGCATGGCCTCGAGCGACTCGCCCGCGGCGTGGCGCTGCCGGAAGGTCTCGGTCATGGCGCGCAGGTCGTCGTCCGACAGCGCCGCGAACTTCGGTTCCAGCGCATTGATCTGCGCGACGGTCCTGCCATATTGTTTGACCAGCCGTTCATTGCGGCTGCCGAAGACTTTCTTGAGAAGGCCCGTGATCATCGATTGCTTTCACCTACGCGAGAGGTCTGCCGTGGTACGCCGCTGTGCCATGCACCGGCGGCCTGGCCGCCGGTCAGGCCGGCAGCCCAGGGCGAACCGCGCGAGGAAATAGGAAGATTGGCGCAAAACGCCGAGTTTATCACGCGCGGGTGTCACGGCCGGAAGCGCGCGGCGGTCCGCGCGATGCGCAAACCACACCCCGCGGCAGCCGGGACTTGACGCCGTGGCGGCGATGCAGCGGCGATGGCGCGCCGATCGCGCGCCCGCCCGCCGACGCCGCGCCGGCCGTTCACCCCGCCCTTGCGCCACCTGGCCCGGACGCGCCCCGCGCACCCAGTTCCCTTCGGACATCGGGGCGGCCCCGCGGTTCTTCAACGGCGCGCCGGCGCCGCTTCAGCGGATGGCGGTGCGGTCGGTCGGCTCGGGCGCCTGGGCCAGCTGCGCGGGTGCCGGTTTCGCCACAGCAAGGAAGCGGCTGGGGTTCTGCGGCACGCCGTTGACGTGCACCTCGAAGTGCAGGTGCGCGCCGGTGGAACGCCCGGTCGAGCCGACCAGCGCGATCTGCTGGCCCGGCTTGACCAGGTCGCCGGGCTTGACCAGCATCTTGGCGCTGTGCGCGTAGCGGGTCTTGAGGCCGTTGCCGTGGTCGATGTCGATCAGGTTGCCGTATTCCGGGTGCCATTCGGCAGCCACCACCACGCCGCCGGCGGCCGCCACGATCGGCGTGCCGGCCGGCGCGGAGAAGTCCACGCCGTCGTGCGGGGTGCGGCGCCCCGTGAACGGGTCGAAGCGCCAGCCGAAGCCCGAGGCGTCGTAGCCGGACGCCACCGGCAGCACGCGCGGCACGCGGCGGTCCTCGCTCTGGCGGTCCAGCAGCGTGGTCGCCACCACGTCGAGATAGTCGGCATGCTGCTCGGCCTGGTCGGACAGGCGCGCCAGCGCCAGCTGCAGCTCCGTCAGGCTGGGCGCGCGCGACTGGGCGGTCGGCGCGAGGCCGCCGCGCCCGGGCGGCTGGCGGAAGTCGAACTCCTTCGGCGCGATGCCGGCCAGGCCCGAGACCCGCTCGCCCAGCGCGTCCAGCCGCACCATGCGGGCCTGGATCTCGCCCACGCGGGCGGCCAGCACATTGAGGTTGGCGCGCAGGTAGGCGTCGTCGCCGGGCGCGCGCGCCGGCGCGCCGGACCCGGCCAGCCCCGCGCGCGCGGCGAACCAGGTCAGCGCCGACGAGGTCAGCGCGACCAGCAGGCACAGCAGCAGCACGGCGGCGGCCAGCCGCCCGCGCGACAGCGTGAAATGGCGCACCTGCGGCAGGCGCGGATGAAGCACGATGATCTGCATGAGGCGGCTCCCTTCTCCCAATGCAAGGCCCGGCGCCGCACGCAAGCGGCGGCACGCTAGAATGCGCGCATGCGCATGTTCACCCACCACGCCCTCCAGACGCCCGCCGCCAAGCCGCTCAACGACTGGCTGGCCAAGGCCGGCCCGGTTTCCGCCCTGATGCAGACGGCGCGGGAACTGGCTGTGCTGGAAACTGAGGTGCTGTCGCTCCTGCCTCGCGGACTGCAGGACGGCATCGCCGTGGCAGGCGTCAAGCAGGACGCCCGCGCCATCGGGCAAGGCCAGGGGGAGCGGACACTGCTGTTGCTGGCGGCGCATGGCGCCGCCGCGGCACGGGTAAGACAGGTGGTGCCGACGCTACTTGGAAGACTGCAACAGCGGGGCTCGCAGATTACCGCAATCCGGGTGCGCGTTCAACCGGACGTGGGCCGCCAGGGGGACTGGGACACCGGGCCGGTGGAGCGGCCGAGGAACGGCAGGATGTCGGCCACCGGGCTGGCGAGCCTGGACCAGCTCACGCGCGACCTGCCCGATTCGCCGCTGCGCGACGCGCTGAAGACGCTGCTGTCGCATCACGGTCCGGGGCCGAAGGGCTGAAAGACGGTATCCCCAGCATGAAAAAAAGCCGGTCGAGCGACCGGCTTTCTCTTTGCGGCGCCAGGACGCCCGCGGCTTACGCGAATGCCGGCTGCAACTGCGGCAGGAAGGCCGGCGGCGCGTCCTCGACGCGCTCGAACGTGACCATCTCGTAGGCTTCCTGGTCGGCCAGCAGGGCGCGCAGCAGCTGGTTGTTGAGGCCGTGGCCGGACTTGTTGGCGATGTAGGCGCCGATCAGCGGGTGGCCGATCACGTAGAGGTCGCCGATCGCGTCCAGGATCTTGTGGCGCACGAACTCGTCGCCGTAGCGCAGTTCCTCGTTGTTCAGCATGCGGTGCTCGTCGAGCACGATGGCGTTGTCGAGGCTGCCGCCGCGCGCCAGTCCCATCTCGCGCAGCGCCTCGACCTCATGGGCGAAGCCGAAGGTGCGCGCGCGCGCGATCTCGCGCACGTAGCTGGTGTCGGCGAAGTCGATGGCGAAAGTCTGGCCGGTCTTGTCCACCGCCGGGTGGCGGAAATCGATGGTGAAGGCCAGCTTGAAGCCGAAGAACGGCTCGAGGCGGGCCAGCTTGTCGCCCTCGCGCACTTCCACGGCCTTCTTCACGCGGATGAAGCGCTTGGGCGCGGACTGCTGCTCGATCTCGGCGGATTGCAGCAGGAACACGAAGGACGCGGCGCTGCCGTCCATGATGGGGATTTCTTCCGCGTCGACGTCCACGTACAGGTTGTCGATGCCGAGGCCCGCGCAGGCGGACATCAGGTGCTCCACGGTGGAAACCCGCGCGCCGTCCTTCTGCAGGACCGAAGCCAGGCGGGTGTCGCCGATGGCGCCGGCGCTCGCGGGGATCTCGACGGCCTCGGGCAGGTCCACGCGGGTGAACACGATGCCGGTGTCTGCCGGGGCGGGGCGCAGCGTCAGCGTCACTTTACGGCCCGAGTGCAAGCCAATGCCTACGGTCTTGACCAGGGATTTGATGGTGCGCTGTTTGAGCATGACGTTCTCAGCTATTATTAAAATCTATTGACTGAACTTACTGATACAGCGATTTTACCATCGCTTCGTTTGCTGCGCTGCGCCACTTTGTTTCGGCCTGTTAGTGGCGTAAGAATTCACCCCCGCAAGTCTAACTTGCGTCACTCGCGAGGGTCGAATTGTCACAATCGCGTATTAAGCGCGCAACGCCGCCAGCACCGCTTCGGCGCTGCTGACCTTGAATTCGCCGGGCGCCTCGACCCACAGGCCAGTCACCACGCCGTCTTCCATCACCATCGCGTAGCGCTTGGAGCGCACGCCCATGCCGCGCGCGGTCAGGTCCATATCCAGCCCCAGCTTGCGCGTCCATTCGGCGCTGCCGTCGCCCATCATG
>NZ_AQPL01000530.1:0-455 GCF_000395345.1 Cupriavidus sp. WS
CCGGCGCCCTGGCCGGCGGCGAGCCGGAACACGGACACCACGCCGTTGAGCTTCTGCGCCTGTTCTTCCAGCGCGCCCGCGGCGGCGGCGGCTTCTTCCACCAGCGCGGCGTTCTGCTGCGTGGCCTCGTCCATCTGCGAGACCGCCTGGTTGACCTGCTCGATGCCGCTGGTCTGCTCCTGCGTGGCCGCGCCGATCTCGTTCATGATGTCGGTCACGCGCTTGACCGCGCTGACGATCTCGCCCATCGTCTGGCCGGCCTCGGCCACCAGGCGCGTGCCGCTTTCCACGCGCTGGCCGGATTCGCTGATGAGCGCCTCGATCTCCTTGGCGGCGCCGGCCGAGCGCTGGGCCAGGCTGCGCACCTCGCCGGCCACCACCGCGAAGCCGCGGCCCTGCTCGCCGGCGCGCGCCGCCTCCACCGCCGCGTTGAGCGCCAGGATATTGGTCTGGAA
>NZ_AQPL01000531.1:0-6697 GCF_000395345.1 Cupriavidus sp. WS
GCGCGCCGCTTCCACCGCGGCGTTGAGCGCCAGGATGTTGGTCTGGAAGGCGATGCCCTCGATCACGCCGATGATCTCCACCACCTTGCGCGACGAGCCGTTGATCTCGTTCATGGTATCGACCACGCGGCCCACCACCTCGCCGCCCTTGAGGGCGATCTGCGAGGCGTCGCCGGCGAGCTGGCCAGCCTGGCGCGCGTTGTCGGCGTTCTGGCGCACCACCGTGGTCAGTTCTTCCATGCTGGCGGCGGTCTGCTCGAGCGAGGAGGCCTGCTCCTCGGTGCGCTGGGACAGGTTGAGGTTGCCGGAGGCGATCTGGCCGGTGGCCGCGGCGATCGAGTCGGTGCCGCCGCGCACCTGCGCGACGATGTTGGAAAGGCTGTCCTGCATCGACGCGAGCGCCTGCATCATGCGGCCGATCTCGTTGCGCGACACATTGACGATGCGCGAGGTCAGGTCGCCGCCGGCCATGCGCTCGAACACCGACAGCGCTTCCTCGACCGGCCGCACGATGGCCCGGTGCAGCGCCAGCGTGGACAGCGCGGCCACCACCAGGCCGAGCGCGATCAGCGCGAACGACAGCATGCGCACGCTCTGGAAGCCGGACTGGGCGAGATTGAAGTTCTCCTCGCCGGTGCGGAACTGGTAGCCCTGCAAGGCCTCGTAGGCCGTCGCCAGGCTGCGCTGCATGTCGGGCAGCTCGTTCTTGGCGAGGGCCAGCGCCTGCTCGGCGTTGTTCTCCAGCAGCGCCTTCTGCAGGGGCTTGATGCCCTTTTCCATGAAATCGCGGCGCTTGCGGTCCACCTCGTCCGCCAGGGCCTTTTCCTCGGCGCTCTGCGGCAACGCGGCGTAGCGCTTCCATGCCGCGTCGGCGCTGTCGACGAAGGTCATCGAGCGGTCCACCACCGCCTTGCCTTCGCCGCCGGCGCCCGGCATCACGCCGCGGTCCAGCGCCAGCCGCATGCGGGTGGTGCCGAGCATGGTCTCGCTCAGCGCCTGGGCCGAGGCGAGCTGGTTGCCATAGGTTTCCTGGAGTGCTGCGTTGCTGCTGGATATGCCATGCAGGCCGGCCGCGCCGACCAGCACGAGCAGGACCGACAACAATGCCATCGCCCCGCGCAGCAAGGTCTTGATCTGAATATTGTTATGGAACGACATAAAACACCCGATACGGTAAGGAACGCGCGGGACCTCCTCCGGCCCCGGCCCGGCGGATCGACACCCCTGCGATCCGCTCACGGCAAATAACGGCGAGCCGCCGAGAATCCTTGAGAAGGTGCGGTGCGCGCCACGCCGCTTATGCGCCGCCCTCCGATTCCACCTGAAATGCCTCCCCGGTGGCGAAAAACGCCCCGCCGGCAAGATAGTGGATCGAGCGGTGTTCGTTATCCGGAAAATGCCAGCGGCCCGCCGAAAACGCTGCCGCGTCGGCCCAGGCGGCCACGACCTCGGCGATGAACAGGTCATGGCGCGTCGCATTATGCGGCTCGGGGATCACCCGGCATTCGAGCCAGCCGAGGCAGCCCGCCAGCAGCGGCGCGGCGATTTCCCGCGCGGGGAACGTGGACAAACCCGCGGCGGCGAACTTGTCGGCCTCGCGGCCGGAGCGCGAGCCGACCGCCAGCGTGGCGCCCGCCTGCGCGCGCGCCGGGATGTTCAGCGCGAATTCGCCGGACGCTTCCACCAGTTCGCGCGTGAGCGTGCGCGCATCGATCACCACCGCCACCTTGGCCGGCTGGAAGTCCAGCGGCATGGCCCAGGAGGCGGCCATGACGTTGCGCCGCCCGCCGTGCGCGCTGGTGACCAGCGTCACCGGCCCGTGATTGAGCAGCCGGTAGGCCTTGGGCAGTTCCACGGGAACGAAGCCGGCCGGCGCGGCGGCCGCGGCGTTGATCGGATCGGATGACATGGCAGCGTGGTGGCGAAGGATGGATGGGCGCGCGAAACGGACCGCTATTGTTACAGCAAACGCACCCGGAGGCGATGGCCAATACCCGGCAGGGGTATTTCCCCCTGCCGGCGGGACAAAAACATGCAAATGAGCCGGGTCTCATTTTTCCGCCGCGTGGCGCGGCGCCGAAAATGCCCGGCGGCGCCGCGACCAGAGATTGGCGCGGAAGTTCATTAATTTGACATGGGCGCCAATTTATCGGAATTCTCTTTCTGCCGACATGGGCATATGCAGGATCGCCACACCCCGTTATAATCGTCCCACTCTCACCCGCTCACCAGTAAATCGAGGCTCGTAATGGCGACTTATCAGGAAATTGTTCAGAAAATCAGCGAACTCCAGAAGCAGGCCGAGGAAATCAAGGCGCGCGAGCAGGCGACCGTCATTGCCGATATTCGCGAGAAAATCGAGCAATATGGCCTGACCGCCGACGATCTCGGCTTCGGCACCAAGCCCGCCGCCAGCAAGAAGGCCACCCGCAAGGTGCCGGTGCGCTACCGCGACAGCGCGGGCAACACCTGGACCGGCCGCGGCAAGCGCCCGGGCTGGCTGACCCAGGCGCTGGCCTCCGGCAAGAACATCGACGACTTCCTGATCTGAACCAGGGTTTCGCCGCAGGCATGGAAACGGCCGGGCCAGCGCCCGGCCGTTTTTTATTGCCCGCCGGCGCGGCTCAGCCGGCGAAGCCGAGCGGGTTCATCGACTGCCAGCGCCACGAGTCCTCGCACATGCGGTCGATGTCGTGCCTGGCCTGCCAGCCGATCAGCGCGTGCGCCAGCGCCGGGTCGGCATAGCACGAGGCGATGTCGCCCGGGCGGCGCGCCACGATCTCGTACGGCACCGGCCGGCCGCTGGCGCGCTCGTAGGCCGCCACCACTTCCAGCACGCTGTAGCCGCGGCCGGTGCCGAGATTCACGGTCAGGCACTGCTGCTTGTCGCGCAGGTAGACCAGCGCGTCGAGGTGGCCGGCGGCGAGATCGCACACGTGGATGTAGTCGCGCACGCCAGTGCCGTCCGGGGTCGGGTAGTCGCCGCCATACACCATCAGCTTCTCGCGCCGGCCGCCGGCGACCTGCGCCACGTAGGGCATCAGGTTATTGGGCACGCCGCCCGGGTCTTCGCCGATCAGGCCGCTCTCGTGCGCGCCCACCGGATTGAAATAACGCAGGTAGGCAATGCGCCACGACGGGTCCGAATGCTCCAGGTCGCGCAGGATCTGCTCGCCCATCAGCTTGGTCTGGCCGTAGGGATTGGTGGCCGACAGCGGAAAGTCCTCGAGGATCGGCACGGCATGCGGATTGCCATAAACCGTGGCCGACGAGCTGAACACCAGCTGCTTCACGCCGGCCGCGTTCATTGCCGAGCACAGCGTGAGCAGGCCGCCGAGATTATTGCCGTAATAATCGAGCGGCTTGGCGACCGATTCGCCCACCGCCTTGAGCGCGGCGAAATGAATCGCTCCGGTGATGCGGTGCTCGGCGAACAGGCGGTCCAGCAAGGCCCGGTCGCGCACGTCGCCTTCGACAAAATCCGGGCGCTGCCCGGTTATCCGCGCCAGCCGCTCCACCACCTCGCGGTTGCTATTGCAGAGATTATCCAGGCCGATCACGCGATAGCCGGCTTCGAGCAGGGCCACCCAGGTGTGCGAGGCGATATAACCGGTAGCTCCCGTGAGCAGCAAGGTTTCAGACATGGCGATTCATCGGTAAGTTGAGAAAGAGGCGAAACGGGCGCGGCAACGGCGCCGGCCCTGGCTGCCGCGCCCGCTCCTGCCCGGCATGCGGCAATGAGCACCAGCAAGCGGGGCCGGCGGCGCGGCGAGGCGGGTAAGCATATCAGGCCGCATCGGGCACGCGCGTGACGGCGCCCGCATGCCGCGCCGGCGGCTGGCCCGAGCGGGCCTGCCACGCTTCGAACGCGGCCCGCAGGCGCCAGCCGGATTCCAGGTCGCGCATGCCGAGGCGCTGCGCCACCTCGGCCGGGCTCGCGCCGGCTTCGAAGTGCAGCGCGCAGCAGGTGTTGCGCAGCGTCTGCGGCGAGGCGCGCTCGCTGCGCCCCGCCAGCACGCCGGCTTCGTCGAGCAGGATCTCGACGCGGCGGTACAGCGAGGCGGCGTGCAGCGGCCGGCCCGCCGGCGTGGCGGGGAAGACCAGTTCGCCGAGCGTGTCCGCGGCCGCGCGGACCGCCAGCCACGCCAGCAGCGCGGCGCGCGCGAAGGCGAAGACCGGCGCCTCGTAGGCGCGGCCGTTGTCGGCGCGCACCAGGCGCAGCGCGCGGGCGTCCGGCGCGATGCTCTGCGCGCGCAGGTCGCGGGCTTCGCCCACCTTGAGGCCGGCGCCCAGCAGCACCGCCACCAGCGCGGTGTCGCGCGCGCGCTTCCACTGCGTCGGCGACGGCATGCCGGCGTCCTTGCCGTCCTGGCCGTCGTTCGCGCGCGGCGGCGCCGGCGCCAGCACGCGGGCGATCACGATGTCCCGCTCGGCGGGCAGCAGGAATGCCGTGGGATCGTTCTCGCCTTCGGCCAGATGCGCGCGCACGGCCTGGCTGGCGGGGTTGTGCAGGCCGTCCTGCAACTGCGACAGATGATGGAACACGCGCTCAATCAGGCGCGCGTAGCGGTAGCGGTGATGCTTGTGCAGGTCCTGCTCGTCGAGGAACGCGCCGATCTGCTCGGCCGACCACGCCAGCGGCGCCACGCCGCGCTCGCCCGACCAGCGCAGCAGCTTGCCCCACATGGCGCGGTAGACCACGGCGGTGCCGTGGCGGAAGCCGTGGCTGGCCAGCCAGCCGTCGAAGGCGCGCTCGGGCTGGGCACGCCAGGCGGCCAGGTCCGCATCGAACAGCGCCGGGGGCGGCCCGTCTGCGCGCATGTTGGTCTTCACTTGCGCTCCTGCGTTGGTTTGCGGCAATGGCGGTATTGTAGACAAGACGCCACAAAACACCGAGCCCCGCGACATGCGAACGCGGCGGCCGGGCGCAGCGGGCGGCATCCGCCGCGAATTTGGCGGGCCGGCGGCATGCAGCCAGTTGCATTCGCGCGCGCGGGCTGCTACCTTTCACCTGATCGCTCATGCAACTGGTTGCATAGAGACGACGGCGAACCGATATTCCGATGCCTGGGATATCCGATACCCGATACCCCGACACCCCGATACCGAAGAACGATGCCGGGGCGGCCCGTCCGCCCCCGGCCAACCCGGAGAAGACACTTGACCCAAGCAACGCTGTCGGCGGCGGCGCAGGCCTCGCTGGCCATCTGGCACCGCATGATCGCCACCCATTCGATGGACGAGCTGGACGGCATCGTCGCCGACGAGGTCGTCTTCCATTCGCCGGTGGCGCACACGCCCTACCCGGGGCGCGCCGCGCTGCGCATGGTGCTCGAGACCGTCAACCAGGTCTTCCAGGATTTCCGCTACCACCGCGGCTTCGTCGGCGACGACGGCCGCAGCGTGGTGCTGGAATTCAGCGCGCGCGTGGACGGCAAGGCGGTCAAGGCCATCGACATGATCCACTTCGACGCCAACGGCAGGATCGACGACTTCGAAGTCATGGTCCGCCCCAAGAGCGGCCTCGACGCGCTGGCCGCGGCGATGGGCGCGCGGCTCGCCGGCCAGACCTCGGTCCTGCACGGCGCCTGAGCGGCGCCGCCATCCCGGCCACCAACCCTTTCCGATCCGGTCCCCGGACCTAACCTTGCGCTAAAGACCATGTCACTTCCCGCCATCCTCCAGAACCGCCTGTCCTTGCCGGTGGTGTGCTCGCCGCTGTTCATCATCTCCAACCCCGACCTGGTCATTGCCCAGTGCAAGGCCGGCGTGGTGGGCTCCTTCCCCGCGCTGAACGCGCGCCCGGGCCCGGTGCTCAACGACTGGCTGGACCGCATCACCACCGAGCTGGCCGAGCACGACGCCCGCCACCCGGACCGCCCGGCCGCGCCGTTCGCGGTCAACCAGATCGTGCACAAGTCCAACGACCGGCTGGACCACGACCTGGAGCTGTGCGTGCGCTACAAGGTGCCCATCGTCATCACCTCGCTGGGCGCGCGCAAGGAAGTCAACGACGCGGTGCATTCCTACGGCGGCATCGTGCTGCACGACATCATCAACAACACCTTCGCGCGCAAGGCCATCGAGAAGGGCGCGGACGGCCTGATCGCGGTGGCCGCCGGCGCCGGCGGCCATGCCGGCACCTTGTCGCCGTTCGCGCTGCTGCACGAGATCCGCGAGTGGTTCGACGGCCCGCTGCTGCTGTCGGGCGCCATCGCCAGCGGCGACGGCATCCTCGCCGCGCAGGCCGCGGGCGCGGACCTGGCCTACGTGGGCTCGGCCTTCATCGCCACCGAGGAGGCCAACGCGCAGGCCGGCTACAAGCAGATGATCGTGGACAGCAGCGCGTCCGACATCGTCTACTCCAACCTGTTTACCGGCGTGCACGGCAACTACCTGCGCCAGAGCATCGTCAATGCCGGGCTCGACCCGGAAGCGCTGCCGCAGTCGGATCCGTCCAAGATGAACTTCGGTTCGGGCAGCGCCAAGGCGTGGAAGGACATCTGGGGCGCCGGCCAGGGCGTGGGCGCGGTCAAGCGCGTGGTGCCGGCGGCCGAGCTGGTGCGCCGCTTCGCCGAGGAATACGCGCTGGCGCGCCGCCGCCTCGGGCTGGCCCCGCACACCGCCGGCGCCACCGCCGCGGCCGACCTGGCCTGATCTAGCGTCCTCGCGGCCCGGCGCGGCCGCGGGCGCCTCG
>NZ_AQPL01000532.1:0-7790 GCF_000395345.1 Cupriavidus sp. WS
GGCCGCGGGCGCCTCGCGCGCCGGGCCGCGCCTCCTTTCAGGCGCCGCCGCCCGGCTGCGCCAGCAGCGGCAGCAGGTCCTCGGCCCACGCCACCCAGTCTTCCTCGTAGCGGATGCCCCGGCGCAGCAGCGCATGCTGCAGGCGCTGCGCGCGCGTCGGCTCGGCCGCGGCAAAATCGCGCACCTCGATCCTGCGGTAGGTCTCCAGCCGCTCGCGGTGCATCTCGATCAGGCGCGCCATTTCCGGGCCCAGGCCGAGCGGCCCGATGACCGCGTCGGCGCGCAGCCTGACCAGGATCTCGTCGCGCGCGTCCAGCCCGTTGGCGGGCTCCAGCACCCAGCGCGCCAGTTCGTCGCGCCCCGGCGGCAGCACGAAATACACCTTCTTGCGGTTGCGCGCGTCGCCCTTGCTCTCCTGCGCGGCGATCCAGCCGTTCTGCGCCATGCGGCCCAGCTCGCGGTAGATCTGCTGGTGCGTGGCATGCCAGAAATAGCCGATCGAGCGGTCGAAGCGGCGTGCCAGTTCATAGCCGGACGACGGTCTTTCCAACAGGGAAGTCAGGAGGGCGTGCTGGACGGACATGCAAGAAGGGGTGACGTGGAGGCCGCCCGGCGGGCGATTCGCGCGGGCCGCGTGGCCTGGATGGCCGGCATGGCAACCGTCTATGTTAGCGCAAAGCCGCGCGCGCACGGCACGCGGCGCGCTGTCCGCCACCGGCCGCGCGGCGGGGCCGGCACCCCGCGCGCGGGCCGATCATTGCGCGATATATGACAAATTGAAGCGTCGACCACACCCAGAATTAAAAAATACGAAATAGCATTTTGCGACCCGCTGCCATACATTTGCAGACATAGCCATTTTTGCATGGCCCGTGCCGCTATTCGGCCACGGCGCGGGGCATGCGAATCCATCGATCGGGAGTCGTCCATGCCAGGACAAAAAGATTACGCCGAAGACCGGGATGTCCCTTGGGAAGCCGACGGCGACGGACCTGCGGCACCGCCCGCGCAGGCCGCCTCGATGCCGGTGTACTACCGCCTGCCGGACACGCCGGAAGGCCACCATATCAAGGAATACGCCAGCGGCCTGCGGCAGCTGGTGCGCTTCGTGGGCGTCGAAGAACAGGTCGTCAAGTACAGCCTCGGCTGAAGCAGCCCCGGCGCAAGAGCGCGAAGACATGCGTCCGTGACGCTTTCTTGTCTCCTCCTGCCCTGTGAGTGGGCCGGAATTGAGCCCGCGGGATCCGCGGGCTTTTTTTCGTCCTCGCGGCATGGCACCGGGAATGGCACCGGGAATGGCGCCCAAAAGACAAGGCCGCGGCCGGGACGGCTGTCCCGGACCGCGGCCGGTCCGACGGTCTGAAGCGAGCGGGGCCTAGCGCATCAGTCCACGGTCGCGCCGGAGGCCTTCACCACCTTGGCCCACTTGGCGGCTTCGCTCTTCATGAAGGCAGCCAGTTGCGCCGGCTTTTCCGGATGGGCTTCCGCGCCCTGGTCGGCCATCTGCTTCTGCACGTCCGGCATGGCCAGGATCTTCACCACTTCGGCGTTGATGCGGTCGACGATGGGCTGCGGCGTGCCGCCGGTGGCGTACAGCGCGAACCACGAGGTGGCTTCGTAGCCGGGCACGCCGGCTTCGGCCACGGTCGGCACGTTCGGCAGCGCCGGCGAGCGCTTGGCCGAGGTCACGGCGATGGCGCGCAGCTTGCCGGCCTTCACGTGCGGGTACGACGACGGCAGGTTGTCGAACATCAGGCCGATCTGGTTGCCCAGCAGGTCATTCACGGCCGGGGCGCTGCCCTTGTACGGAATGTGCTGGATGTGCAGGCCGGTCATCGAATTGAACAGCTCGCCCGACAGGTGCATCGACGAGCCGCTGCCCGACGAGCCATACGACAGCTTGTCCGGGTTGGCCTTCACGTAGGCGATCAGCTCCTTGATGGTGCTGACCGGCACCTTGGGATTGACCACCACCAGGTTCGGCACCATCGCCACGCGCGTGATCGGGGCGAAGTCCTTGACCGGATCGTACGGCAGCCTGGAGTACAGCGACTGGTTGATGGAGTGGGTGCCGATGGTGCCCATGAACAGCGTGTAGCCGTCGCCCGGGGCCTTGGCCGCCAGCGCGGCGCCGATGTTGCCGCCCGCGCCCGGACGGTTGTCGATCACGACCGGCTGGCCGAGCGCCTTGCCCAGTTGCAGGCCGACGATGCGCGCCAGGATGTCGGTGGTACCGCCGGCCGAGAACGGCACGATCATGGTGATCGGCTTGGTCGGGTAGGTGCCTTGGGCTTGGGCGCTGCCGGCCACGCCGGCGAACGCCGCGGCCAGCGCGACGCCGGCGGCCAGCAGGCGCCGGCGCGTATTGACGTGCAGAGGGCTTGCTTGGAAATCGGTTTTCATGTTTGCTCCAGGTAAATCGCTATCGGCCCGCACCGGCGGCACGGGTCGTCTTTTTTAGTTATGGACTGCGGATTGCTTCGGCATGATGACACCGCGGCATGCGCCGCGTCCACGCCACGGGCTTACACGGGGGCGACGCCGAGCGTGGTGCCGCCGCACACGTACAGTACCTGGCCGGTGACGAAACCGTTTTCCGGCGACAGGAAGAACATCGAGGCACGCGCCACATCCTCCGGCGTGCCCATGCGCTTGACCGCGATGCTGGCCAGGATGCGCTTGGTCTGCTCGCTGCCCTCGGGATTGCTCTTGCGGAACAGCTCAGTGGCGATCGGGCCCGGCGCCACGGCATTGACGGTGACGCCGTCGCCGCCAAGCTCCATCGCCAGCGTGCGGGTCATGCCGATCAGGCCGGCCTTGGTGGCGGAATACACCACGCGCTCGGGCTTGCCCAGCGCGGCGCGCGAGGCCATGTTGACGATGCGGCCGAAATGCGCGGCGCGCATCGCCGGCAGGCAGGCCTGGGTCAGCAGCATGGTGGCCTGCAGGTGCAGGCCGACCACGTAGTCGAGGTCTTCGACACGCGCGGTGTCGACGGTGCCGGGGCGGGTGGCGCCGGCATTGTTGACCAGCCGCGTGACGGCGAAGCGCGAGACCACCTGCTCGGCCACGGCGCGGGTCGCCGCGGCGTCGGTCAGGTCGGCCTGGAAGAACGTCATGTTGGGGTGGGACCAGGCGGGGGCGACATAGTCGACATTGACCACCTGGGTCACGCCATCGGCCAGCAGCATCTCGCTGATGGCGCGCCCGATACCGGAACTGGCGCCGGTGACGAGCGTGGCAACGGGAAGGGACATCGTTGACTCCAACCGGCGCAAGCCTGCGCCGGGTCATGCCTGAAGAGATGCGGCCGGAACCGGCGAGCCAGTCGGCCCGGTCGCGCTGCTTCTTGCGTTGGGGGAAACTTCATCAACCTGCACATCCATAGCAGGCTAACGGCGGTGAAACGCCATTCTTTAGCGGCTGTTTTCCAACCGCGCGCCAGCGGCGCGCCCCGCGGACCGGAGCCCGCGGCGCGCGCGCCGGACCGCAGCGCGTCAGACGCGCTCGATCACCATCGCGATGCCCTGGCCCACGCCGATGCACATCGTGCACAGCGCGAAGCGGCCACCGGTGCGGTGCAGCTGGTACATGGCGGTGGTCACGAGGCGGGCGCCGCTCATGCCGAGCGGGTGGCCCAGCGCGATCGCGCCGCCGTTGGGGTTGACGCGCTCGTCGTTGTCGGCCACGCCCAGCTGGCGCAGCACGGCCAGGCCTTGCGCGGCAAACGCTTCGTTGAGCTCGATCACGTCCATCTGGTCGATGGTCATGCCGAGCTGCCTGAGCAGCTTCTGCGTGGCCGGCGCCGGGCCGATGCCCATCACGCGCGGCGCCACGCCGGCGGTGGCCATGCCGACGATGCGGGCCTTCGGGGTCAGGCCGTGCTGCTTCGCGGCCGCTTCGCTGGCCAGCAGGATGGCGCAGGCGCCGTCGTTGACGCCCGAGGCATTGCCGGCGGTCACGGTACCGTCGGCGCGCACCACGCCGCGCAGCTTGGCCAGCGCTTCCATGCTGGTGGCGCGCGGGTGTTCGTCGCGCTCCACCACGATGGCGTCGCCCTTCTTCTGCGGAATCGTCACCGCGGTGATTTCCTGCGCCAGCGTGCCGTCGGCCTGCGCGCGCGAAGCCTTTTCCTGGCTGCGCAGCGCCATCAGGTCCTGGTCTTCGCGACTGACCTTGTAGTCGGTGGCGACGTTCTCGGCGGTCTCGGGCATCGAGTCCACGCCGTAGGCCGCGCGCATGGCCGGGTTGACGAAGCGCCAGCCGATGGTGGTGTCGAAGATCTGCGCGTCGCGCGAGAAGGCGCTGGTGGCCTTGCCCATCACGAACGGGGCGCGGCTCATGCTTTCCACGCCGCCGGCCAGCATCAGGCCCGCTTCGCCGGACTTGATGGCGCGCGCGGCGGTGCCGGTGGCATCCATGCCGGAGCCGCACAGGCGGTTGATGGTGGCGCCCGGCACGCTTTCCGGCAGGCCGGCCAGCA
The DNA here is from genome assembly GCF_000395345.1 of Cupriavidus sp. WS. Lineage (NCBI taxonomy): Bacteria > Pseudomonadati > Pseudomonadota > Betaproteobacteria > Burkholderiales > Burkholderiaceae > Cupriavidus > Cupriavidus sp. WS. The sequence goes on from NZ_AQPL01000532.1 coordinate 4,484, forward strand.
GCAGCGACATGCGCGCCACGTTGCGGTTGTCCTCGCCAGCCTGGTTGGCGTTGCCGTAGATCACGTCATCGATGGCGGACCAGTCCAGGTTCGGATTGCGCGCCATCAGCGCCTTGAGCGGCACCGCGCCCAGGTCGTCCGCGCGCACCGCGGACAGGCTGCCGCCGTAGCGGCCGATGGGGGTGCGGATGGCGTCGCAGATAAAGGCTTCGGTCATGTTGTCTCTCTCTTGCTTGTACGTGGCTTGTACGTGAATCGTGATCGTGAAGCGGAGGCCCCGGCGGCGCTCAGGCCGTGGCAGCCTGCAGGAGCGGCACGCCGGTCACGCGCTGCAGTTCCTCGAAGGACAGGCCTTCGACCAGGTCGCGCGCGACCAGCCCTTCGGGCGTCACGTCGATGGTGGCCAGGTCGGTATAGATGCGCGTGACGCAGTTCATGCCGGTGAGCGGATACGTGCATTGCGGCACGATCTTGCTCTCGCCCTGCTTGGTCTGGTGCTCCATCATCACGAACACTTCCTTGGCGCCGATGGCCAGGTCCATCGCGCCGCCCACGGCCGGGATCGCGCCCGGCGCGCCGGTGTGCCAGTTGGCCAGGTCGCCCTTCTCGGAGACCTGGAACGCGCCCAGCACGCAGAAGTCGAGGTGGCCGCCGCGCATCATCGCGAACGAATCGGCGTGGTGGAAATACGAGCCGCCCGGCTTGATCGTGACCGGCTGCTTGCCGGCGTTGATCAGGTCGCCGTCTTCCTCGCCGGCGGGCGGCGCCTTGCCCATGCCGAGCAGGCCGTTCTCGCTGTGCAGCAGGATTTCACGGTCGGCCGGCAGGTGGTTGCCGACCAGGGTGGGCAGGCCGATGCCGAGGTTGACCACGGCACCGTCGGGAATGTCTTTGGCCACGCGGGCGGCCATCTGATCGCGGGTCAGGCGTTGCATGTCGGGATTCTCCTTGTCGCTCAGACGGGGGTCTTGCCGGCGTCGATCTTGACGACGCGCTTGACGAACAGGCCCGGCGTGATGATGTGCTCGGGGTCCAGCTCGCCCAGTTCGACGATCTCGCTGACCTGCACGATCGGGCACTTGGCGGCCATCGCCATGATCGGGCCGAAGTTGCGCGCGGTCTTGCGGTAGGTCAGGTTGCCCCAGCGGTCGGCGCGCTGCGCCTTGATGAGGGCGAAGTCGGCGTGGATGGGCTTTTCGAACACATAGCCCTGGCCGTCGATGATGCGGGTTTCCTTGCCCTCGGCCAGCGGCGTGCCGTAGGCGGTGCGGGTGAAGAAGCCGCCGATGCCGGCGCCGGCGGCACGGATGCGCTCGGCCAGGTTGCCCTGCGGCACCAGTTCCAGCTCGATCTCGCCGGCGTGGTAGAGCGAGTCGAACACGTAGGAGTCGGCCTGGCGCGGGAACGAGCAGATGATCTTGCGCACGCGCCTGGCCTTGAGCAGCGCGGCCAGGCCCGTATCGCCGTTGCCGGCGTTGTTGTTGACAATGGTGAGGTCGCGCGCGCCCTGGGCGATGAGGGCGTCGATGAGCTGCGCCGGCATGCCGGCCATGCCAAAGCCGCCGATCAGGATGGTGGCGCCGTCGTGGATGTCGGCCATCGCCGCTTCCACCGAGTCGAATAGCTTGTTGATCACTTGCGTTCCAGTTCCGAAAGCCCGGACGAACCATCCGAAACCGGCCGCCAAGCCGCGAGGAGGAACATCAGGCGGCGCGCGAACGCTGTCTCCGGACAGTCCTGCCGGAAGAGCCATCCGGCCTGCCCGCCCCGCCGCAGGTGCGGGAGCGTGCCGCCGGACACGAATCCAACAGACTTTGTTTTTCTTGTTCTTGTGATTTGTTCTAACTGCGAACCTCAATTCGCACTCTGAACAGATTACACCTGTGCTCCCGGCACGGTCAAGGCGCCGCCGCATCGCTTGTGCGTTAGCCGGACACCCCCGGCGCGGCACGGCGAGCGCTTACGCAGCTTACGCTTTTCCGCGCCGCGCCGGGCAGGCTCAGGGCAATTGCAGTTCGGCGCGGCTGCCGGCGGCGCCGGGCCGGATCTCCAGCCGCACGTCGATGCGCTCGCGCAGCTCCGCCACGTGCGAGATGATGCCCACCAGCCGGCCCGCCTGCTGCAGGTCGATCAGCGTGTGGATGGCGAAGTCCAGGCTTTCCGGGTCGAGCGTGCCGAAACCTTCGTCGACGAACAGCGTGTCGAGCTGGATGCCGCCCGCGCGCGACTGCACCACGTCGGCCAGCCCCAGCGCCAGCGACAGCGAGGCCAGGAAGCCCTCGCCGCCCGACAGCGTGTTGGCCGGGCGCGCCACGCCCGAGTTGTGGTCGAACACCTCCAGGTCGAGCCCGCCGGCCGCGCGCAGGTCGCCCTGCTCGCGCACGCGCTGCAGCTCGTAGCGGCTGCGGCTCATGCGCATCAGCCGCAGCGACGCGGCCTCCAGCACCTCGTCGAGCAGCGTGGCCAGCACGAAGCGCTGGAAGGTGATGCGGCGCGGGTTGTTGCCGTTGGCCACCTCGGACAGGCGCCCGAGCACGGCATAGCGGCGCTCGATGTCGGCGCCGTCGGCGGCGAGCCGGTCCAGGCGCTGCTGGCATTGCAGCAGGTTCTCGCGGCTGCGGTGCAGGTCGGCCTGCTGGCGGACCAGCGCCTCCAGCGCGCTTGCCGCGGCCGCCTGGGCCTGGCGCAGCGCGTCGAGATCGGGCGCCGCCAGGTCGCGCGCGGCGGCCGTGGCGCGCGCGCGGCGGTCGGCGGCGGCGGCCACGTCGCGGTCGAAGCGCTGGATGCGGGTTTCGAGCTGCGCGGACTCCGCCTCGGGCAGGCGTGCCTCGGCATAGGCCTGCGGCGTGGCAAACCCGGCCTGCGCGAGCGCGCCGTCGAAGGCCGCGCGCGCCTGCGCCTCGCGCTGCGCGCCGCCGGCAACGCTGGCCTGCGCCGCGGCTTGCGCGGCCTGGGCCGCGGCCAGGTCCGCGCCGGCCTGCTTGTCGGCGGCCTGGGCCTCGGCCAGCGCGGCCTCGGCGGCGGCCAGTTCCTGCCGCGCGCGCGCCAGCGCATGTTCCAGCTGGGCGGGATCGCGGCGCTCCGGCGGCACCTGCGCGCTGGCCGCCTCCCACTCGCCTTGCAGCCGGGCGTGGCGCTGCGCGGCCCCCTGCGCGGTGGCATCGGCGCCGCGGATGGCGGCCTCGGCCGCGGTGAGCGCGGCGCGCTGGCGCTCGAGCTCGGCGGCCAGCGGCAGGCGCCGCGCCTCGGCCGCTTCGGCCGCCTGCTGCTGGGCGCGCAGCGCGCTGCCGCTTTCGGCCAGCGCCTG
>NZ_AQPL01000533.1:0-2774 GCF_000395345.1 Cupriavidus sp. WS
GAGAACAGCAGCGAGCCGATCAGTACGCCGAGCAGCCGGAACGGCAAGGTGATGGTGCCGACGATCAGGCCTTGGCGCTGGTTCTGCTCCCGTTGCGCGGTCGAGGCGGCGTCCTTCATGGCGCGGCCTCGTCGGTGCGCTGGTCGGTATCGGTGGATACCGCGCCAGGCTCGACCGGAGCAGCATCATCCAGCAGGTCATCGGGCAAGGCTGCATCCTGCAGGTTCGGGGAACTGGTGAACTCCCACCACTGAGTGGCCTCGCTGTAGCTCTGGCGCATGTACCCGGCCAGTTGCTGCAAGTCCGCCGGCATCACCTCATCCGGGTCCGGCGCCGGCAGCGGCATGCGCACCTTCCAAAGCTGACCGCCCTGCAGCAGCGCGAAGCACTGGCCCTTGGGCAGGCCGACGACGTGCGACGGCTCGATCATCGGCACGCTGGACATGCTGATGCGGTCCTGAGTGTTCGATGTGAAATCCGTCGCGCCACGGATGTCCGAGCTGTCGGTCGCGCCGGAGACGATGGTGGTGGTATAGACCTCGACATTCGGCAACTGCCTCGTCAGCAGTTCGGCGGTGGCCGTCTCGCGCACGCGCAGCATGAACAGGTTGTTGAAGTTGCCGATCACCTGGCCGGCCTTCGCACGGTTGCCGATGCGGGCCTCGATGTCCGAGAGGGTCTGCGTGTACGCCGTGACCTGCAGCCCGGCACCGCCGCCTTTGTTGATCAGCGGCACGAATTCGTCACCCATGAGTTCATTGAATTCGTCCGCATGGACATTGATCGGCACGCGAGCACCAGCCGATGCGCCCGGCAGGCCGTCGTCGATTCCGTGCTTGTAGATGTGGCCGGCGACCGAGACGAGATCGCTGAACATCGAGTTGCCGACCGCTGCGGCGACCTCGGCATCAGACAGCGCATCCAGGCCGACATAGACGACGGCGCGCTTCCTGATCACCTGCATCCAGTCGAAGATCGGCCGTGGGTCGGCCAGGTCGGAGTAGTTCGGCGCCAGGAGCTGGGCGATCTTGCCGCTGGTGAGCTTTTCCAGCAGAGGCAGGAGGCTGGCGACGATCTTGTCGAAGTAGGTCTTGTCGTAGCGGACCGCTGAGCGCAGTCCGTCGAGTACCGGGTCGTAGTTGCGGGCCTGGCTCAGGTACTGCTCCAGCGCCACGACGCGCTTCTCGCGCCCGATCATGTTCCTGGGTATGTTCTTCTCGTTGAGCTTGGCCTCGATCTGGACGATCACCTCCCAGGCCTTGGGCTCCGTCTTGGCAAAGTAGTGCTGGGCGTACTCGATGAACAGCGCGTCGATGTTGATGACGTGGCGCTGGATCAGCATGTAGTCCGGGCGCTGCCCCAGTTCCACCAGGGCGCGAGCGATGATGTTCACGAAGCGCCATGCGAACTCGCGGAACGCCGCGCTGTTGCCTTCGCCGGAGAGCTGCCCCGCGATGCGTGTCGCCACTTCCGAGATCCGACCGAAGCGGCCCACGGCGTTGTAGCGGGCGCTGATTTCCGGCCAGCCCAAGTGGAAGATGTAGAACTCGCCTTCGCGGCCAGCGCGCTGGGCTTCGACGTACATCCGCTTCAAGAGATCGGCATCCCCCTTGGGATCGATGACGATGACGACCTCATGCTCGCCCGCGGCGTTCTTACGCCGGATGTCCTGGGTAACGAACAACTCGGCCAGACGCGTCTTGCCCACCCGCGTGGTGCCCAGCACCAGCGAGTGCCCGACGCGCTCGCCCAGCGGCAGGCTGACGTCCACTTCGTCGGGTTCGATGCCGTGCAGCCTTGGCAGGCCTCCCACAGGCGGCAACGGGCGCACGGGGTTGAAAGGCACGTCCCAGCCGGTGAGCTTCGGCAGGCGCGAGAGCGGCAACGGCGCGAACTCCAGCCGTTCCTCCAGGCGCCTGGTCAGCCGGTAGGCCGGCGTATGCTCGACGTAGCGGCGGAACTCGGGCCGGTACGTCTGCATCAGCCGATGCGTGTGCTTCTGCTCCCAGAGAAAGCCGCGCCCCACGAATAGGCGCTGCTGGCTGACCGGCACGTCCTTGCTGGTCATCACGTACCGCGGCAGACGGCGGATGTTGCGCCGGTAGCGCAGGATGATGCGGGCATCGCGGTAGCGGATCGCGCCGTAGGCGCCGAACGCCAAGGCGCTGCCGATGCCCATGGCCGGGCTCAGCGCGAGCGACCATGGGGCCACCAGGCACAGAAACGCGGCGCCTGCACACGCCGCGACGGTGTATAGCTCCACCGCTGGGCGTAGCAGAACCTCGACCGGCTGTTTGCCTGACATGGCTTCATTGCTCGATGCCGGTGGCCGTGATCAGCGCCGGGTAGTGCCGCAGGCCCAGGCGATCGGCCAGGTCGTCGCCGGCCACGGGCGCGAGCGGTACGCCAGGCACCAGAGCGCGCAGCCGTGCCAGGCCCTGCGCGGTCTCGACGTTGACCACCAAGCCGACCGCGCTGCGTTCACGCAAAGCGGCGGCGCGGCGCTGCAACCAGACCCGGGAAGCCTCGTCGTCGCCGATGACCGCGAACGGCCGCAGGCCGGGCGCTTCGATCACGCGCCGCGCGACGGTGCCGGGCGTGAGCTTGCTGCTGCGCACCGGCAGCATCGCGGCTTCGTCCGCTGGCGTGGCGGGAACCCGGGGCGTCGGGATGGGTGGGCGGGCCGGCGCGTTGGCGCGCGGCTGGAGGTTCAGGGCTTCGTAGTACGGCAATGCCGACGTGCCGCCGCGGTCTTCGACCACGATCAGCGGCTC
>NZ_AQPL01000534.1:0-11702 GCF_000395345.1 Cupriavidus sp. WS
GCTGGAGGCTCAGGGCTTCGTAGTACGGCAGCGCCGACGTGCCGCCACGGTCTTCGACCGCGATCAGCGGCTCGCCGGCACGCGAGGCCAGCGGCAGGCCTGCCAGCAGTACGAGAAGGCTCGTCAACGTGATGTTGGTCCGATGGGTTGTCGTCATGGGGAGGTCTCCTGGCGCGCGGCGAGTACCGCGGCGGTTGAGCGCGGGCCCTGCACACGCGCGAGGTGGCGCGACACGCTGCGCCGATAGCGGGCGGCGGGCTCGCCGCCTGCGGGGCGGTGGTAGCGGCCGATCGCCAGCAGCCATTCCTCGCCGGGGGTGTGTTGCTCCTTCAGGATCTCGGCGGCAACGGCCAGGTTGCGATACGGGTCCAGCAAGTCGCACGCGCCGGTAAAGCGGTGCTTGTGGTAGCCGAGGTTGATCTGGCCCAGGCCCGCGTCAATGCGCGTGTGCGGCGTGGCGCGCATCGCCTGCTGCAGGCCAGCGCAGGCGTCGGCGCGCGTGGCGAAGCGGCGCGACTGGCCGGCGACGTTGAGGGACCACGGCCACGGCACCAGGCGCCCGTTGCGCCGGATGCCGCTCTCCTGCAAGGCCACGGCGTAGAGCACGGTCGAGGGGATGCCTGCGCGCTGGGCGGCAAGCTGGTATGCCGGTGGCGGAACCTCCTGGGCCAGGGCGGCACCGGCATACAGGCCGGCAGCGAGCACCAGTGCGCGCAGGGGCATGGCTACGGCTGGCGCTGCCATTGGCCGTTCACTTCGCGCACGGCGGCGGGCAGATCGCCGGGCAGGCCCAGCGACAGCCAGCGGCCGCCGTCGTGGTTCAGCGTGATGCTGCCGGCGCGCACGCGCGCCGGGTCAATCTGCGCGCGCTTGGCCCAGTCGCGGATGCGCGCGTCATCCTGGCGGCTGCCGACCATGTACACATCGAACGCGGTGCCTGAGGATTGCAGGCGCTGCACGAGCTGCCCGCAAGCCGCGCAACCGTCCTTGACGAACACGGCCATGCGCCCGCTGCCGCCCGTGGCGACGGCGCTTGGCTTGTCGTCGGGCAGGTTCACGCGCTGCATGCCAGGGTTCAGGCGCTGCCAGGCCTCGTCGTAGGCGCGCTGGTAGGCGAGCAGCTTCTCGACGCGGCGCGCCTCGACCTGCACCTGCAGCTCCGCGTAGCGCCGCCGTTCTTCGTCGGTGCGCGCCTCGATGCCCAGGGCGGACAGCGGGTCCAGGTTGGGCGACTGGATGCCCAGTCGCCCGTCCATCAGCTCGCGGTAGCGCGCCCATTCCTGCGGTTGCAGACCCCATTCGCTGGCCGCCCGATCGTCCAGGGAGCGGGCGACCGTTGGCCGCTCCTGGCTCTGCGCGTTGCGGGCGGGCACCGTAGCGGGCTGCTGCGCCGAGGCGGGCAAATGCGTCGCCAGCAGGAGCGCGGAAACGATGATCGATGGCTTCATGGTGCCGGCTCCTGTCAGGGAATTGCCACGCGGCGGGTCTGGTCGCCGGCCTGAAACACCGCGGTGTTGCCTTCGACCGCCTGCAAGCGCCATGGGCCGACCGAATCGCCCGGCAGCAGCACCTGAAGCTGGTCGGGCGCGAAGTCCCCGTCATTCGGTGCGACGGACACGCTGCGCTGACCGGCCCGCAGTTCAGCGCCAGCGACGTGGAACGGCAGCGGCGGTGGTTCGGGCCTGGCCGCAGTGGGTTGGTTCTGTGGACGCGGCCGGGCCGATGCAGCGGTTCGCGTCGCCGTCTGGCGCGCCTTGATCTGCTCGACGTCCGCGCGCAGCGCCTGGAGGTCGTCTGCCGCAGCATGGCCGCTCAGCCCCTGCTCGACCTGGGCGATGCGCGCCTCCAGGGCATGGCGGGTGTCCTGCAGGCCTGCGGCGGTGGCGGCCGCGGGCCGCTGCTGCAGGTCCTGAGTGGTCTCGGCCAGTCCGGTCGTCTGCGCTTCAAGGCGTTGCAGGCGGGCATCGAGTCTCTCCTGCTCCGCCGGGTTGCTCATCGTCTGGTGGCCCAGGACCACCAGCACGCTGAGGCAGATCAGCCATAGCCACACCAGGCTCTGCATCACCACTGCGGCAGTTGGACGCCGGGGAGATTGCGGCGTGTTCATGGCTGGCCTCCTGAAACCGAAGGCGCCAGCGGGACCGTCTGCACCGTTTCCGCAGTGGGCGACTCGGAAATCGGCTCGCCGCCTGCGTCGCGGCCAGGCCGCTCGAAGCAGACCTGCCGCGCCCGGTCATCCGCGTGCAGCTCCCAGGCCGGGCCGGCCAGGGTGAGCAGCGCATCGCGTAAGGTCATGGGGCCTAGATGCAGATGTGCCGCCGGCAGCGGCAACGCGTACAGCTCGATCACGGCATGGATGGTCTGGCAAAGGCCGTAGCCGCTGCGCTTGAGCACATGCCGCAGCCCGTCGCCCACCGTGGCGCGGGCGTCCTCGGGCATGGCGACATCGATGGTCTGCAGCAGCAGGTCGCGCTGCGCCGCCATCGGCGCCAGTTCTACGAGGGTGTAGCGGCCATAACGCGCGACGGGCACGAACTCGGGCATTGCCGGCCTGGGCGCGTGCGAAACCTCTTCGACGGCTTCGGGCGCTTGCGGCACCGGAGTAGTCGCGCAGCCGCTGGCCAGCACTGCGGCCAGGAGACCGGCGCCGGCCAGGTGCCGGGATACAGGAATTGCGGGCATGGCATCGGCTCTTCTGTGGTGATGCCGATACCTTGGCGGCGCGCGGTTGCGCGGTCAGCCAGGAATGCGAACTGGGGGTTGCCCGTTTTTTAGGGAGGTGGGCCGGATGCCGTCCGCGTATCGTCCAGGTAGTACAGGAAGTGCAGCCGTTGTTGCGATCGCAGATTTGCGGCGAAACCATGCCCCGACACCTCTCGGAGGTTCTGAACGGATGCGAAGGCATGGGCACGCTGAATGTGCGTGGCACAGACCTGCGCCCCGAGCTGCCCCACACGAGCCCCGAGGTGCTGCGCAAGGCGCTGTACCGCCAGCCGTAGCCGACCCTCAGCATGTCGGTGACCAAACTGGCCCGGGATGCTGATTCCAACCGATGAAGCGAAACTAAAATCCCGCAGGATCGGGCGTCACAACCGGCATGCAGCGAACTTCTCCCCTAGCATGGCCGCCAGGTTCAGGCTAGACGAAGCTCAGATGTGCATGCTGTTGGTTGAGGATAACGAACGAAGTGGCGCGGGGATCGTTGTCAGGTCGCAAGGGCACGGTGTGCTCGATATCGGCCTGCGCGATCGCGACGGCATGGGACTGTTGTACGGCGGCAGGCTGCTGCTGGCATCCCGGCAGGGAGGAGGCCTGATCGCAGAGGTCCCTATGCCGGTCGGCGAATCACCCTTCACCGGAGCATGACCATGGGGACGGCGCTGTACGTTGGCCCGATCGCGCTTCCGTGGTCCTTGCTGATGGCGGTGGCGGCCGCGGCGCTCGGCATGGTCGTTGGTGTGTCCTGGGGCCGACGCCAAGGTGTTGAGGTGGCGGCATTGGCCTGGCGGGTGTTGTTGGTCACGATCGTGGTCTCCCGGCTGGCCTTCGTTTACTCGTACCGCGATGCCTACCTGCAGGCGCCGCTGGATATCCTCGACATCCGCGACGGTGGGTGGAACGGCCAGATCGGTGTGATTGCGGGCTGGTTCTACGCCACGACGCTGGATCGCGACAGGCATTCGCAGTCGCGCAAGCCGCTGCTGGCCGGCCTGGGCGTTGCTACCGTCGCATGGGTGATCGGCTCCGTGAGCCTTCAGTGGAACATGCACAGCGACATCCGCATCCCCGCGGGGGCGGCACTTACCCTGGAGGGCACGAGCGTCGAACTGCAATCCTTCGCGGGAAAGCCAATGGTCGTCAACCTATGGGCCACCTGGTGCCCGCCATGCCGGCGCGAGATGCCGTTGCTGCAACAGGCACAGGCGGACTACCCGCACGCATACTTCGTCTTTTTGAACCAGGGCGAGGCCGCCGAGAGGGTGCAGAGCTTTCTCGTCGGGATGAAGCTTACGCTGCACCATGTGCTGCTCGACCCGAAGGGCCAGGCTACCGCCAGTGTCGGCGGGCAGGCGGCATTGCCCACGACGCTCTTCTTCGACGCTCAGGGTCGCCTGATCTCGCGGTACATCGGCGAGCTTTCCCACGAAACCCTGGCGCAAGGCCTGGCTGGAATCGGGATTGAGCGCTGAAACGCTTGCTGTGCCTGCGTGCGCGTGCGCTCGGGCGGATTTCTCCGCCGGATCGCGGCGTGAGCTGGAAGCATGAGGTCAGCCAGGAATGCGAACTGGGGGTTGCCGACGAGGTGATCGGAACTGGAGCTGCGGTGCGTGCGGCAATGCGCGAGCGCCCCCGATATCCACCATCTGAAAGGGCCTGGATAAAACGCCGCTGTGCAAAACTACCTGCTAGATGGTAGATTACGGGGCGGTATCCGTTTTCGCAGGGCTTCCGGCCTCAATTTCCCACCCAAGGAGATCCCATGACCACCTCTCTCAACGGCATCGACGTCGACGGCTTCCGGCAGTTCGCCGAAGGCATCCGCCAGAACCCCGACAACGCAATTGCCAGGTTCGAGGTCAACACGCGCTGGGACGGCCAGACCCGTTCCGCCACGACCGTCAAGTCCTACGACCTGTGCGGTAAGACCCATGCGCGCGACTTCACCATCACGGCCGACGAACCCGCCGAACTGCTGGGCACCAATACCTCGCCCAACCCGCAGGAGCTGCTCATGGCGGCCCTCAATGCGTGCATGACCGTGGGCTACGTCGCCAATGCCGCCGCCAAGGGTGTGACGGTGCGGTCGCTGGAGATCCAGACGGTCGGCGAACTGGATCTACGTGGCTTCCTGGGGCTGGATGCGAACGTCAACCCCGGCTACGACGAGGTCAAGTACATCGTGCGCATCGACGCCGATGGCACGCCCGAGCAGATGGAGGAGATCCACCGCGCCGTCATCGATACCTCGCCGAACTTCTCGAACTTCGCCAAGGCCGTGCGCATGGTGCCCGAGCTAGTCCTCGTGGAGAAACCATAAGGTCCATGGCGATCACATCGCTTGCGACGGGACTGCGAGGTTGAACCCGCCAGTCCTTTCGCTCGTGCCTGACAGTCCTCAACGAAAGAGTGCTCAATGAAAATCGTCAAAGTGGACATCTGGTCCGACTTCGTTTGCCCCTGGTGCTGGATCGCCAAGCGCCGCTTCGACCAGGCCGTGGAGCAACTGGCCGGGCAGATCCAGGTGGAAGTGAGCAGCCGCGCATACCGGATCGCGCGGGGCATGGCACCCATGGACTTCGCCTCGGCGCTCAGGATGAAGTTCGGCAGCGAAAGCGGAGCACGCCAGATGATGGCGGCGGTCACCGCCCACGGCGCCAGGGAGGGCCTGGCCTACAACTTCGGCACCATGCGCTTCGGCGATACCGCGGACGCCCACGCGCTGGTCAAGAGCCTGCCCACACAGGCGTCGCGCCAACGTCTGATCGAAGCTCTCTCCAAAGCCAGCATCACCGATGGCAAAGACATCTTCAACCGCGACGAGCTGCGGGCCATCGCGGCGCAAGCCGGTCTGTCCGACGCGGAATGGGCCGACCTGGACTTCGAGCGCGTGCGCGAGGTCGAGCACGACGAGATGCAGGCCAATGCCATCGCCAATGGCGTGCCGCTGTTTGTCTTCAACGACAAACTGTACCTGTCAGGCGCGCAACCGACCGAAACGTTCGTGGCGGCGCTGACGCAGGCGGGCGCCTCATCCCCCGAGCCGGTGGCCGCGGCGGCGGACGGCGCCGCTTGCGGTCCCGATGCCTGCCAGATCTGAAGACAAGAGGCGTTTGAAGCCAGTATGGGCGATCCCCACATGCCCCAGGAAACTGGGCAACCGGCCGGCCAGGGCCCACTCGCGGTCGCGCTGGCGGTCTGCGCCATGCTGGCGTTCGCCGCCAACTCCCTGCTGGCCAGGCTGGCGTTTCAGACCACCATCATCGACCCGGCCACGTTCACCTTTGTGCGGCTGGCCTGCGGCGCCGGCGTGTTGTGGTTGCTGGTCCTGGCAGGTCCGCATGGCCGGCGTCCGGGGTTCAAGGCGTCCTGGGCGTCCGCGGTGCTGCTGTTCGTGTATGCCGCAGCCTTCTCGTTCGCCTATCGCGGCATCGACACCGGGGCGGGCGCCCTGGTGCTGTTCGCCTGCGCACAACTGACCATGATCCTCTACGGCGTGGCGCGGGGCGAGCGCACGAACGTGCTGGGGCTGCTGCTGGCCACCGGCGGCCTGATCGCCTTTCTTGCGCCCGGCGCATCGGCTCCGCCGCTGCTGCCCGCGCTGCTGATGGCGCTCGCCGGTATCGCCTGGGGTGGGTTCTCCCTTCTGGGGCGCGGCAGCAACGCACCCGTGGGAAGCACCGCCAGCAGCTTCATCTGGGCCGTGCCGCTGGCGGGTGTCCTGCTGTTCGCCTCGCCAGGCGGCCTCCGGGCGGATGGGGCTGGACTAGGCTACGCCGCGCTCTCCGGCGCATTGGCTTCTGCGCTGGGCTACGCCATCTGGTACTGGGTGCGCGTACGTATGACGGCGATCGCCGCCGGCTCGCTGCAACTGTCCGTGCCCGTGCTCAGCGCCTTGCTGGGCATGCTGGTCCTGGGCGAACATCTCGCTCTGCGCAGCTGGCTGGCCGGTGCCGTGGTGCTGCTCGGCGTCGTGATCACCACCCGATCGAGTTCGCTTCGCCAGGCGCAGCCGCAGCGCTGAAGGCGCGGCGCGATCAGGGCCGTCTCAGCACCAGCGCCACGCCACTGAGCGTCAGCAGCATCGAGATGACTTCCCTGGCGCCGATGGGCTCGCCCAGCATGACGGCGGCGGACAGGACCCCCAGCAAGGGCACCAGCAGCATGCCGGTTGCCGCCACCGATGCCGGCAGGCGCTGCAGCGCCGCGAACCAGGTCAGATAGCAGATCGCCATGGGGATGAGGGCCATGTAGATCAGGCTGGCGAACTGCCAAGGGTTCAAAGCATCCAGCCGGGGATGCTCGAACACGATACCGAATACCAGCATGGGCAGGCAGCCCAGCCCCACCTGCCACGCCGTCGAGACGAGGGGCTGCAAGGGAAGCGGCGCGCCGTTGAGGATCGTGCCCAGGGCGAACAGCACTGCGGCAGCCAGCGCGAAGCCGATGCCCAGCGCCTGCCCGCCAGTGACGGAGAAACCCTGGGCACCCAGCAACACCATGACACCGGCCAGACCCAGCAGCAGAGCGGCAAAGCCGCTCGCCGTGGGGCGCACACCCCGCAAGGGCCAGACCAGCAAAGTGACCCAGATCGGCATCGTGTAGACCAGCAGCACGCCTTCGGCCACGTTCACCCAGTTCAACGCCAGCGTCGAGAAGCCCATCCAGGCAAAGACGTTGGTGAAGGCGGCCAGCGCCAGGCGCGGCATCACCTTGCGCGGCGGCATCAGGCGATGGCCCTGCATGGCGGCCAGCACCGCCAGCCCGATCGCGGCGGCCACCCCCGCAAGGCCGCGAGAGAACATCGGCGGCCAGGCTTGCAGGAGGAGCTTCATGGCGGGCCAATTGACGGCCCAGCCGACAGCGGTGACCAGCAGATAGGCCGTCCCCTGGAGTCGCCGCCTCGCCGCAGCGGTGGGGTCGTGGGTGCCAGGCATCGTCATCCGGCGCTCATTCGGCGGGCTGTGGGCGTTCGATCGCGCATGCGCGAACGGCCCGCCTGGGGAGGCCGGCAGAGAAGGTCAAATCAAGAAACATCGTGCTTGCGCTGCGCAGCAGCCTGTGACCGGACCACCCCGGCAATCCGGTACAGGACATCGCTGGCAAGCGATGGCGGGTTCTCGTTCAAGGCCCAATCGATGAAGCTGACGCCTTCCAGCAAGCCCAGGACCTGGCGGGCACGGGCCGCGGTGTCTGCGTCCTGTGGCAACTGCCCGGCCGCCTTGCCTTCGTCGAGCACTTTTTGCAGCCACTGGAGCTGGAGGCGGAAGAATTGCCGGGTCAACGTCTGAAGGCGCTCGGGCAACACGGTCATTTCGGCGGCCAGCGCGCCGCACAAGGGCAACTGGCGACGCCCCATGCTCTGCGTGAACCATTGCGAAAAAGCGGCCAGGCGGTCATCGACGGTGGGGCACTCGTGCTCGATGCCCTCAAGGCCCCGTGCGACGCGCTCCACATAGGCCTCCACCACAGCCACCCCCAGGTCTTCCTTGGCGGGGAAGTGGTGGTGGATGCTGGCCTTGCGGATGCCGACTGCCTCCGCCAAGTCGGCGTAGCTGAAGCCGGCATAGCCCCGGGTGCACAAAAGAGACTCGGCTGTTTGCATCAGGGATGCCCGAGTACTCGAAGGCATGGTTTGGTTCATGGCCGGTGACGCACTCCACTCGCAGTTGCTCTCTACTAGAAGGTAGATTACCACGAGCCGACGCCCAACCGGGCCGAGACGCCCTCTGGACTGCGACCTTGGCAGCCTTCCATGGGCGGGCGGCCGAGGGCCGAGGGGGTCTGATCACGACCGTGATGTCCCCGGCGCGGGGACGCCACGCCGGCGATCAATCGGCGAGCATCGAACGATTCGGTCAATAGCGGGCATCCGCGGGCTTCTTGTCCTGGGGCCAGTCCTTGACCTTGGCCGGGAAGTCCGGGCGTGGCATATGGCTGAAGTATTCGGCCACGTCGACCGCCTCCTGATCGCTCAGCCCGCCTTGGCCCAAGGGGAAGTGCGTGCCGAAAGCAATGGGCATGTTGCGTTTGACGAAGGCGGCCGCCGTGTAGGTGCGGGCCATACCGGCGCCGATATTGAAGGACTCGTCGCCCCACAGCGGCGGATACACCATCTCCCCCTTGGCGTTCTTGACGCCTTCGCCGTTGTCTCCGTGGCACAGTGCACACTGGGCCGCATAGATCCGCTTGCCGTTCTCGGTGTTGGGAATGAGCCGCTGGTCGATCTTGCCCACGCCGCGCCCTTCCACCTTGTCTTCGGGCTTGGTCTCGCGTTTCATCCAGTCGAAGTAGGCGACCATGGCTTTCATCTCGTCGCTGGTGATGGGCAACGGCTTGCCGTTCATCGAGCGCAGGAAGCAGCCGTTGATGCGGTCCTCCAGGGTGATGACACGGCCCGCGCGCGGAGCGTAGCTGGGGAAGAAGGCAGAGACACCGACATAGGGAGAACCATCGGCCACGGTACCTGCGTTCAGGTGACAACTGGCGCAGTTGAGCTTGTTGCCCACGTTGTTGGGCAGCATGCGCGCCGTGTCGATGTTCAAGCGCGCGCCCAGCACCAGTTGCTCGCCGTTCTTTTCCTTGAGCATCTCAGCCAGGCGCGGGGTCTCGAAGGGACGATGGCTGTCGGCCTTGGCATCGAGTTGCCTGCGGGCGCTGGTCACGTCACTGACCTTGATGTCGCGCGCATCGACGCGGCCCCAGGCGCGGCGCGTGAAGTTCAGGATCTCGGCGATTTCCTGATCGCTCAGTTGCGCGAATGAGGGCATTGTCAAAGGTCGAGCATGGCTTTGCGTGACGGGAGCCCGCCAGCCGGTGAGCATGATATGGATCAGCGTGGACGGGTCCTGCGACTGCAGGGTGTTGTTGCCCGCCAGAGACGGGAACGCGTTGGGCACACCGTCACCATTGGAGCGATGGCAGTCGGCACAGAACTGCAGGTAGCCCAGCCCGCCGCGCGAGGTGAAGATGTCGATGGGCATGTCACCGGGCTTGGCCGCCCCCCCGCTTTGGCGCGGGGTGATGACTGGCCCGGGGCCTTGGACGACCTGCATGGGCAGGTCATCCTTGCCGGGCGGCAGCGATTTCAGATAGGTGCCGATGGCCAGCAGGTCGGCATCGGTCATGTACTGCGTGGAGTGCTGCACCACGTCGACCATGTTGCCCGAGACGGTGCCGTGCCGATTGCGCCCGGTCTTTAGCATCTCGGCGGTTTCCTCCGGCGTCCAGAGGTTGCGCAGGCTCAGTGCGCGCCAGCCTTCCACGGTTTCTCCAGCCAGGAACAGATGGTCATTGCCGCCCTCGCTGGTCATGGTCTTTTCCTGGAAGGCGATGCCGCGCGGCGTATGACAGGCGCCGCAATGGCCCAAGCCCTGAACCAGATAGGCGCCGCGGTTCCACACCTGCCCCTTGTCTTCCAGGGGCTTGAAGGGTTCATCGTCCAGGAACATCCAGTTCCACAGCGACAGGCCCCAGCGCTGGTTGAACGGGAAACCCATGTCGGAAGGCCGGTTGGCCTGCTCGATGGGTTTGACGCCTTGCATCAGGTAGGCATAGAGCGCCTTCATGTCCTCCGCCGTCATCTTGGCGTAGGACGGATACGGCATGGCGGGGTACAGGTTGTGGCCGTCGGCCGCCACACCCTTGCGCATGGCGCGCTCGAACTGCTCGAAGCTGTAGCCGCCGATGCCCGTGGTCTTGTCCGGTGTGATGTTGGTGGAGTAGAGCTTGCCGAACGGCGTCTCCAGCGCGAGGCCGCCTGCCATGGGCTTGGACTTGTCCCCGGTGTGGCAGGCTACGCAGTCGCCCAGACGCGCGACATAGCGGCCGAGATCGACCTGCTCGCGCTGCTGCGGCGTGAGGTCGGCTGCATAGTCGGCGGGCAGATCGTCGATGATCTGGGGAATCTGTGCATGCGCCGTGGCAGGCGTGTCCTGCGCCAAAGCAGCCAGCCATACCAGGGAGACGCATGCCGCAAACGTGACCGCAAGCTGCGAACGGCGGGCTAGAAGCGCTCGAAACAGTCGCTGCGTGGCGCGGGAGGGGGGCTCGGGCTTAGGATGAAGGATCGTAGGCATTGTGAAAATCCATTGACGTTCGCACAGTAGATTATCCGCCTTGTTGGGATTTGTCTAATTGATTGAAATCAATCACTAAGCATTTGATTTATATGAAAAAAATATTCCCACTGGATTATATTGTTCTACGATTAAGTGAAAATTAAGAAGTCCGACTTTGCTTGCGAACGGGACTGTCCAAACAGTCCCGTTCGCAATGCAAAGCCCCGAAGAGATTCCCAGTCAGGACCATCAATAGAGTTGTACGCGCCACATCATTCCCGAGTCCGCTTCAGACCAGCATCGATCCGCCAACTGAGCATGCGCCTAGCAGCGCACGAGCTGGCCGTTCCCGCTGAGCGGCCGGTCCGCCATCGCCGCCGAGTACTCGTCGGTGTCGCTGGTGTCGTAGCAGACGACCTTGATCTCGCCGGTGTCGCAGCGGATGGAGTGGATCTGGCCGTCGGTCATATCGACCACGACGGCTTGCGGGACAAGACCCAGTTCGCGGGCGGCCGACAGGATGGGGCCATATTCGGCAGCGTCGAAGCAGACGAACGGCCCTTCGTACCGGGCTTCTTCGGCCAGATCCTTGGCTTTGTAGTAGTGGGCACCCTGGTCGTATTCCTCCTGGGTGGTCCTGACCTTGAAGACCGGCATGTCGGGGGTGCCGGAGGCATCGACGCAGGCGACAGCGACTTGCATCTCGATCTCGCCGCCGTCGGCGGGTTCGATCGGAGGGGTGTTGGTGTTCATGGAAATCTCCTTGAAATGAAAATGCGTAGCCATACCCGCGAAGAACGCGGGCATGGCTACGAGGTAGGAACAACAGAAAGCCGGCGGCGCTAGGCCGGCGTTGGCGTGGGGATCAGGCGGCGACCAGTTGCCGGGCCAGGGCGACCTCGACGGAATCACCGTCCTGGTTGA
>NZ_AQPL01000535.1:0-8629 GCF_000395345.1 Cupriavidus sp. WS
AGCCCCGCGGTGCGTGCCGGCGCGGGCTTGCGCTCGACGACGGCGTCCAGCGAGAGCGGGAATTTCGGGCGGCGCGGGGCAGTGCTCATGTCGGCCGGGGACAGCGCAGGAAAGACGGGCTTATGCCAGCCACTGGTTGATCTGCTCGAGCTGGGCGCGGTGCGTCAGGTCGAGCTGCAAGGGAGTCAGCGAGACGTAGCCTTCGCCGGTGGCATGGAAATCCGTGCCCTCGCTCGCGTCGCGCGCGTCGCCGGCGGGGCCGATCCAGTAGTTGGTGTCGCCGCGCGGGTTGACCTGCGTGATCACCGGCTGGGACGGATGGCGCTTGCCCAGGCGCGTGGCGCGGTAGCCGCGGATATGCTCGAACGGCAGGCTGGGAATGTTGACGTTGAGCAGGAACGGCTCGGCCGCGGGCCTGGCGATGTAGCGCTCGACGATGTCGCGCGCCACGCGCGCGGCGGCATCGAGATGGGTCCAGCCCCTGTCCACCTGCGAGAACGCGATCGAGGGAATGCCGAGCAGGAAGCCTTCGATGGCGGCGGCGACGGTGCCCGAGTACAGCACGTCCTCGCCCATGTTCTGGCCCTGGTTGATGCCGGACACCACCAGGTCGGGCCTTTCCTCGAGCAGGCCGGTCAGCGCGATGTGCACGCAGTCGGTCGGCGTGCCGTTGACGAAGCGGAAACCCTTCTGCACCCCTTCGCGCGCCTCGTAGATCGACAGCGGGCGTTGCAGCGTCAGCGAATTCGATGCGCCGCTGTGGTTCTGCTCCGGCGCGATCACCGTGATGCGCCCCAGCGGCGCCAGCGCGGCATGCAGCGCGGCGAGGCCGGGGGCCAGGTAGCCGTCGTCGTTTGCGAGAAGGATATGCATGGCCGCGATTGTACCTGACAAGAATGCCGCGCAAGCCGCGCGCGCGCCGCAAGAGACAGCGCGCCGCCGCGCCGCGGCGATGCCCGCGCGGGAGCTAACAGAACGACCGTGCTATTTTGCGCTACACTTGCCCGGGCCTGTTGCAGGATGTTGCAGGACCCGCCTGGCGCGAGGCCCGCGCAGCCGGCACGGCGCGCGCGTGCACCCGTGTCCGCGCCCCCGTGCGCCGCCGCGCGGGGGACACGACGACGCCGACGACCATATACCGGAGACATGATGAAAGCCGTACTGTGCAAAGCCTGGGGCCCGCCCGATTCGCTGGTGCTCGAAACCCTGCCCGACCTCGTGCCCGCCCAGGGCGAGGTGGTGATCGACGTGAAGGCCGCCGGCGTGAACTTCCCCGACGTCCTCATCATCCAGAACAAATACCAGGCCAAGCCGCAGCTGCCCTTCTCGCCGGGCTCGGAACTGGCCGGCGTGGTCAATGCCGTCGGCGCGGGCGTGACCCACGTCAAGCCCGGCGACAAGGTCATCGCCTATCTCGGCAACGGCGCCTTCGCCTCGCAGGCGAAAGCCCCCGCCAGCGCCGTGGTGCCGATGCCGCCGGGCATCGACTTCGAGACCGCCGCCGCGTTCACGCTGACCTACGGCACCTCGCACCACGCGGTGGTGGACCGCGGCGAGCTGAAGGCCGGCCAGACCATGCTGGTGCTCGGCGCGGCCGGCGGTGTGGGCCTGGCGGCCATCGAGATCGGCAAGGCCATCGGCGCGCGCGTGATCGCGGCCGCGTCCACCGACGAAAAGCTGGCGGTATGCAAGGAACACGGCGCCGACGCGCTGATCAACTACAGCACCGAGGACCTGCGCGAGCGCGTCAAGGCCCTGACCGACGGCAAGGGCCCGGACGTCATCTATGACCCGGTCGGCGGCGTCTATGCCGAGCCGGCCTTCCGCTCGATCGGCTGGCGCGGCCGCTATCTCGTGGTGGGCTTCGCCAACGGCGAGATTCCCCGCATCCCGCTGAACCTCGCGCTGCTCAAGGGCGCCTCGCTGGTGGGCGTGTTCTGGGGCGACTTCGCGCGCCGCGAGCCCAAGGCCAACCAGGCCAACATGGCGCAGATGCTGGGCTGGATGAAGGAAGGCAAGATCCGCCCGCACATCTCCGCGCGCTATCCGCTCGAGCAGGCGCCGCAGGCGCTCAAGGACATGGAAGCGCGCAAGGTCACGGGCAAGATCGTGATCGTGCCGTGACCTTCATGCCGTGACCCGCTGACGCGCGCCTCGCAGCGCCGCGCGGCACGCCCAGCGGAAGCCGGGAAAAAAGCGCCCGGATGCTCGACGCATCCGGGCGCTTTTCCGTTTCGGGCGCGGCCGCGGCCGCGCCGGGAGCGCCGCGCGGCGATTCGTAGGAAACCTCTATATCGCGGGTATCCCCGGACACACAGCAGTCACGCGGCGAGGCAAGAATCGCGGGCTGAGCCAACGCGCGCGTGCGCGGCAGCCAACGCATCCACCTATAAGGAGAAACAAGCCATGGATCGCCGCCGATTCTTGAAATGGGGAAGTTTCATCACCGTCTCGGTCGCCACCACCGGCCTGGCCGGCTGCGGCAACGACGACAGCGCGACGCCGGATCCGGCGCAGCCCGCCGCGCCGGCCGCGCCGAACCCCGCGGACAATTTCAGCTTCCTGCACGGCGTGGCCTCGGGCGACCCCAAGCCCGACAGCATCGTGCTGTGGACCCGCGTGGAAGGCGACAACGGCAAGCAGCCGGTCGCCGTCAAGCTGCAGGTATCGGCCCAGTCCGATTTCTCCACGCTGCTCGTCAACGACACCCTGAACGCGCTGCCCGACTGGGACTACACGCTGCGCAACAAAGTCACCAACCTCGCCGCGGCCACCACCTACTACTACCGCTTCGTGGTCGGCAGCAAGACCAGCCCGGTCGGCCGCACGCGCACCGCGCCGGCCGCCGGCACGCCGCTCACCCAGCTCAAGTTCGCCTTCGTCAGTTGCCAGGACTGGAGCGTGAACCACTGGGCCGGCATGGAAGAGCTGGCGGCGCAGGACCTGGATTTCATCGTCCACGTGGGCGACTACATCTACGAGACCGTGGGCGCCAGCTTCCAGACCGGCGCGGTGGAAAGCCGCCACGCCCAGCTCAAGCTGCCCGACGGCACGCTGCGCGACGACGGCGCCACCTACGCCACCACCGTCAACGACTACCGCTATCTGTACAAGTCCTACCGCAGCGACGCGCGCCTGCAGGCCCTGCACGCGCGCTTCCCGGTGATCGCCATCTGGGACGACCACGAGTTCTCTGACGACTGCTGGCAGGACCGCCAGACCTACAGCGTCGCCGACGACGCCACGCCGCGCACCGCGCGCCGCCGCAGCGCCAACCAGGCCTGGTTCGAGTTCATGCCGGCCGACGTGAGCCTGGACCTGAACAACCCCTCGTTCCAGAACATCCAGATCTACCGCGCCTTCACCTTCGGCAACCTGGCCACGCTGGTGATGACCGACGAGCGCCTCTACCGCGCCGACCACGTGATCCCCGAGCAGGCCGCCGGCAGCGAGATCGGCAGCCGCTACTTCGTGCCCAAGGCCACGCTGGCCGCGCTCGAAGGCGCGAAGATCGCCGGCGCCGGCAACGCGCTGACGCCGGTCTCCATCCTCGGCGACACCCAGCGCGCCTGGTGGCAGACCCAGATGAGCAGCGCCGCCACCACCTGGAAGCTGTGGGGCAACGAGGTCTCGCTGCTGCGCATGCAGATCGACGGCACCCAGGCCATCGCCGCCATGTTCGCCACCGCGCTGGTCCAGGCCAACGCGGCGCTGGCGCCGCTGCAGGCCGCCATGACCGCCGCGCTGGCCGCCGACCTGAGCGCCGCCAAGAGCGGCGGCACCTACCCCGGCGCGGTGACCTACGCCAACCTCAAGGCGCTGCTCGGCGCGGCGCCCGTCAACATGCCCGGCGCAACCTTCGACGCCGGCATCAAGCCCCTGCTGGACGCCCAGTTGCCGCCGGTGGCGCTGCTCGACCAGTACATCCTGAACGCCGACCAGTGGGACGGCTACAACGCCGAGCGCAAGAGCCTGATGGCCTTCCTCAAGGCCCAGGGCATCGCCAACGTGGTGGCGCTGACCGGCGACATCCACGCGTTCTTCGCCGGCCCGGTGATGGACGACTACGACGCCGCCACGCCGGTGCCGGTGATGGTGGACCTGGTCACGGCCGGGCTGTCGAGCAATTCGTTCCAGAGCTACTTCAAGAGCGTGGTGGACACCGACGCCGCCTTCGCCGCCGCCAAGCCGCTGGTGTACGTCACGCAGGGCGGCACCGTGGTCAACACCTTCAACGACACGCTCAAGGCCTTCAACCCGTGGATCAAGCACGTCGATTCCGACGCCCAGGGCTACGCCGTGGTGACGCTGACCGCGGCCAAGCTGAGCTGCGAGTTCCACAAGCTCAAGACCCAGGCCAACGGCACCGCGCCGGCGCTGCCGGCCACGGCCAGCACGCAGGTGATCGAGGTGGCGGCGGGCGTGGCGGCGGTCACGGTGGTTTGATCTGGGGGTTTGCTGGCTTGAGGACTTGCCAGCTTGCCAGCTTGCCGGCGACGCCACGGTCGGCCGCCGGTTTGCTCCCCTCTCCCGCCTGCGGGAGAGGGGTCGGGGGAGAGGGCCGGCGCGGGCGAATGCCGCCGTGCCGATAAAAACCGGCGGCGTCGTTCATTGCCCCGGCCGCCTTACAGCTTCTCCGTCTCCCCCGTGCGCGGCTGCCACTTCATCAGCCGCTTTTCCACGCTGCCCACCAGCGTGTCCAGCACCAGCGCCGCCGCGGTCAGCACCACGATGCCGGCGAACACGGTGTTGATGTCGAAGGTGCCTTCGGCCTGCAGGATCAGGTAGCCCACGCCGCTGGCCGAGCCCAGGTACTCGCCCACCACCGCGCCGACGAAGGCCAGGCCGACCGAGGTATGCAGCGACGAGAACACCCAGCTGGTCGCGCTCGGCAGATAGACGTGGCGCAGCAGTTGCCGCTGGTTGGCGCCGAGCATGCGCGCGTTGGCCAGCACCACGGGGCTGACTTCCTTGACGCCCTGGTAGACGTTGAAGAACACGATGAAGAACACCAGCGTCACCGCCAGCGCCACCTTGGACCAGATGCCGAGGCCGAACCACACCGCGAAGATCGGCGCCAGGATCACGCGCGGCATCGAGTTGGCCGCCTTGATGTAGGGGTCGAGGATGGCCGAGGTGAGCGGGCTGAGCGCCAGCCACAGGCCCACGCCGAGGCCGGCCGCGGTGCCGATGCCGAACGCCAGCAGCGTCTCGGCCAGCGTCACGCCGAGGTGCAGGTAGATGTCGCGCTCGACCACGAACCAGCTCCAGATGCGCTGGGCCACCATCAGCGGCTCGCCGAAGAAGAACGCGACCTGCTGCGAGCGCGTGGCGAAGTGCCACGCGGCGAGGATCACAACGAGGACGAGCAGTTGCCAGAAGCGCAGCATGCCCTTGGAATCGGGACGGAATGCCATGAGGATAGAAATAGAGTCGGACCGGATTGGATGGCGGATGCCGGGGTTGCGGCGGCGGCCGCTTCAGGCCACCTTGCGCTGCTGCGCGTAGCCCTTGAGCACTTCCTCGCGCAGCACGTCCCAGATGGCGGCATGCAGCTCGACGAAGCGCGGGTGGTTGCGGATCTCGGCCACGTCGCGCGGGCGCGGCAGGTCGATGGCGAACTCGCCGATCGGGTGCGTGCCCGGCCCGGCCGACAGCACCACCACGCGGTCGCTCATGGCGATGGCCTCGTCGAGGTCGTGGGTGATGAACAGCACCGCCTTGCGCTTGGCCGCCCACAGCTCCAGCACCTCGTTCTCCATCAGCTGGCGGGTCTGGATGTCGAGCGCGGAGAACGGCTCGTCCATCAGGATGATGTCCGGGTCCAGCACCAGCGTCTGCGCCAGGCTCACGCGCTTGCGCATGCCGCCCGAGAGCTGGTGCGGATAGCGGTCGCCGAAGCCGCCCAGGCCGACACGGCGCAGCCAGGCCTCGCCCTGCCGCGCGGCCTCGGCGCGCGGCACGCCGCGGAACTCGAGCCCGGCGATCACGTTGTCGAGCGCGCTGCGCCACGGCATCAGCGCCTCGGCCTGGAACATGTAGCCGGCGCGCGCGTTGATGCCGCGCAGCGGCTCGCCGAACACGCGCACCTCGCCGGCCGACGGCTGCAGCAGGCCGGCGCCGACGTTGAGCAGGGTGGACTTGCCGCAGCCGGTCGGCCCCACCACGGAGACGAACTCGCCCGGCGCGATGGCCAGGGTGACGTCCTTGACGGCGGTGTAGCGCTGGCTGCGGTCCTCGCGCGAGACGAAGGTGCAGGTGACGTTGTCGAGGGAAAGTGCGGCAGTGCTCATGGCTGGCTCTGTGCCGGCCCGGGGCGACGGCGGTGCCGGGCACCGCCGCGCGGCCCCGGGCCGCGGTGGAATACTGGCGCCGCGGGTTGCCCGCGGCGCAAATGCAAAGGCCCGCTGCGCGCAGCGGGCCGCCGGTTCCCGTGGCGCGGGCGGTGGCTTACTTGTACTTGGCGTTGGCCTTCAGCACGAACGCGTTGGTGAAGGTGTCATCCAGCCTGATGGCCTTGCCCTTGAGCTCCGGGTCGAACTGCTGCAGCGTGCTGAGCGCGGTCCGGGGGCCGTCGGCCGGCATCACGCCGTCCGGCGAGATCGCTTCCTTGACCTTGTCCCACGCCGCCAGGTACAGCGCGCGGTCGCCCAGCAGGTAGCTCTCCGGCACGGTCTTGACGATGTCGGACGGGCCGGCCTTCTGCAGCCACTTGAGCGCGCGCACCATCGCGTTGGTCATGGCCTGCGTGGTGTTCGGGTTCTGCCGGATGAAGGCGGCCGAGGCATAGAGGCAGCCCGACGGCATGTTGCCGCCGAACACGGCCTGGGTGTCCTTGAGCGTGCGCGTGTCCGAGGCGATGCGCACTTCGTTCTTCTGCGTGAGCATCGACACCACGGGATCGAGGTTGGCCATCGCGTCGATCTGGCCCGAGCGCATCGCGGCCACCGCGCCGGCGCTGGCGCCCACGCCGATGAACGACACGTCGGACGGCTTGAGGCCGGCCTTGGCCAGCACGAAGTTGGCCATCATGTTGGTCGACGAGCCGGGCGCGGTGACACCGATCTTCTTGCCCTTGAGGTCGGCGACGGACTTGAAGTTGGGCAGGTTCTTGTTGGAGACCACCAGCACGATCTGCGGGGCGCGGCCCTGCAGCACGAACTCCTGGTACTGCTGGCCCTTGGCCTGCAGGTTCAGCGTGTGCTCGTAGGCGCCGGAAACCACGTCCGCGCTGCCGCCCACCACGGCCTGCAGCGCCTTGGCGCCGCCGGCGAAGTCGACGATCTCGACGTCGAGGCCTTCGTCCTTGAAGTAGCCGAGGCGCTCGGCGATGGTCAGCGGCAGGTAGTAGAACAGGTTCTTGCCGCCCACGGCGACAGTGACCTTGGTCTTCTCGGGCTTGCCCTGGGCCTGGGCCTGGCTGCCGAAGGTGAACCAGCCCGCCAGGAACAGCGCCAGCGCGATCAGCGCCTGCTTCCAGAATTTCTTGTTATACATTGCTTTCTCCTACCTGTTCTATCCGCTCGTCCTGCCCGTTGTCTCCGCGGCGCAGTGCCGCGCAGCGGCAAGCTGCGATGCTAGCGGATGCGGCGCATGCCCGCATCGGGACCAACACCTATGCCGCGTGCGGCGGCCAGCATACAGGACTTGCCTTTCGACGGGCTTTCGGCAGCCCGCCGCGGCCCGCCAGCCTCACTCGGCGTGGATGTCGGCGGACCTGATCACCTTGGCCCAGCGCGCCAGCTCGCCGCGCTGGTAGGCGTCGAGCTGCTTCGGCCCCATGAACTTCGCCTCGGCGCCGAGTTCCTCGGCCTTCTTGCGGAAGGCCTCGGTCTGCATGATGCGTTCGATCTCGCCGGCCAGCTTGTCGACGATGGGCCTGGGCGTGCCGGCCGGCGCGTACATGGCGAACCACGACGACACGTCGAGGTCGGGATAACCGGCCTCGGGCGCCGAGGGCACGTCCTTCAGGCTGGGCAGGCGCTGCTTGCTGGTCACGACCAGCGGGCGCAGCTTGCCGCCCTGGATATGCCCCATCAGCGGCGGCGGCGTGGTGATGGTGAGGTCGACCGAGCCGCCCAGCAGGTCGGTCATGGCCGGGCCCGTGCCTTTGTATGGCACATGGGTGATGCGGATGCCGGCCATCTGGTTGAGCAGCTCGGTCGAGACGTGCTGCAGCGAGCCGTTGCCCGACGACGCGTAGTTGAGCTTGTCGGGATTGGCCTTGGCGTAGGCCACCAGTTCCTTGAGCGACTTGACCGGCAGGCTCGGCCGCACCACCAGCACCTGCGGCGCGGACAGCAGGTTGGCCACCGGCGCGAAGTCCTTGACCGGGTCCCACGCGGTCTTGGTCAGCAGCGGCGTGATGACCTGGTAGCCGGAATACTGCACCAGCAGGGTGTAGCCATCCGGCTTGGCGCGCGCCACCACCTGCGCGGCGATGCCGCCCGAGCCGCCGGGCCGGTTGTCCACCACCACCGGCTGGCCGAGGGCCTTGGCCAGCGGCTCGGAAATCATGCGCGCGGCGAGATCGGTGGTGCCGCCGGCCGCGGCCGAGACCACCAGCGTGACCGGCCGCTGCGGCCAGGCGCCGTCCTGCGCGAAGGCCGACGTGCCGGCCAGGCCCGCC
>NZ_AQPL01000536.1:0-2241 GCF_000395345.1 Cupriavidus sp. WS
GCCGACGTGCCGGCCAGGCCCGCCACGGCGAGCGCGGCGGCGGCGGCGAGCGCCCTGCGGCGCGCGGCCGAGGCGCCGCGCGGCGCGCGGGTGTAGGAAAGCGGCGAACGTGCGGCGGCAAATGCCTGGATGCTGGACATGGGTGTCTCCTGCCTGATGCGTGTTGGTCTTGATCTGGTCTTGCGCCCGCGGCGGCCCTCGCCGCGCGGTGCGCGCCCGTTGCTACGGGGTGATGCGGCGAATCTCCGGCGCGCGCCGCTCAGCGCCGCGCACCGTCCTGCGAACCGTTCCGCGAATCTTCGTGCGGTGCTTGCGGTGCCTGCTGCAATGCCTGCTGCGCGGCTTCCTGCGCGGCGAAATGCGCCGCCATCCAGGCTGGCGGCTGGTGCGTGCGCAGGCGCGGGCCGGCGCTCAGCAACTGGCTCGGCGTGTCGCGCCGCACCAGCTCCGGCAGCCCCGCCACCACCTCGAGCAGGCGGCCGAGGTCCACGCCGGTGTCCACGCCCATCGCGGCGAACATGTGCACCAGTTCCTCGGTGCTGACGTTGCCGCTCGCGCCGGGCGCGTAGGGGCAGCCGCCCAGGCCGCCGGCGGCGGCGTCGAAGCGCGCCACGCCGGCCTGCCACGCGGCCAGCGCGTTGGCCAGGCCCATGCCGCGCGTGTTGTGCAGGTGGATGGTCAGGCCGGCCTGCGGCAGCTCGCGCCGGAAGCGCCCGCACAGCGCGGCGACCTGCGTGGGATAGGCCATGCCGGTGGTGTCGCACAGCGTGATGCCGGCCGCGCCGGCGGCGGCGAACGATGCCGCCAGCGCCATCACCGCGTCCGCGTCGACCTCGCCCTCGAACGGGCAGCCGAACACCGTGGACAGCGAGACGTTGACCGGCACGCCGGCCTGCCCCGCCGCCGCGATCATCGCCAGCAGTTGCGCCTGCGACTGCGCGCGCGTCATGCGCAGGTTGGCGCGGTTGTGCGTCTCGCTGGCCGACATCACGAGGTTGAGCTCGTCGGGCCGGCACGACAGCGCGCGCTCCATGCCGCGCAGGTTGGGCACCAGCGCGGTGTAGTGCACGCCGGGCGCGCGCGCCATGCGGTGCATGACGGCCTCGGCATCGGCCAGCGCGGGAATCGCCTTGGCGGAGGTGAAGGAGGTCGCCTCGATGCGGGCAAAGCCGCACGCGGACAGCGCGTCGAGGAAGGCCACCTTGGCGTCGGTCGGCACCACCACCGGCTCGATCTGCAGGCCGTCGCGCGGCGCCACCTCGTTGATCTCGATGCGGGCCGGGCCGGCGGAGGCGGCGAACGTGGCGGCGCTCATGCCACCACCCCGCGCGCGCGCAGGTCGGCGATGGTGGCGGCATCGAAGCCCGCCTGCGCCAGCACCGCGTCGGTATGCTCGCCCAGCGCGGGCGCGCGGTCGTGGATGGCGCCCGGGCTGGCCGACAGCTTGGGGATGATGCCCGGCACTTCCACGGTCAGCCCGGCGGCCGAGGTCACGCTCTCGATCACGCCGCGCGCGCGGTAGTGCGGGTCTTCGGCGATGTCCTTGACGGTGTAGATGCGGCCCGACGGCACCTCGGCCTGCCGGAGCACGGCCAGCGCGTCCTCCACGCTGTGGGCGCGGGTCCAGGCCGCGATGGCGGCGTCGATCTCCTCGACGCGCTGCACGCGCCCGTCGTTGCGCGCGAGCGCCGGGTCCTCGGCGAGGTCGGCGCGGCCCAGCGCATGCATCAGGCGCTTGAAGATGGCGTCGCCGTTGGCCGCCACCAGCACGTACTCGCCGCTGGCGCACGGATAGGCGTTGGACGGCGCGATGCCCGGCAGCGCGCCGCCGGCCGGCTGGCGCACCGCGCCGAACGCGGAGTATTCCGGCAGCAAGCTCTCGCTCAGGTTGAACAGCGATTCATACAGGGCCACGTCGATGACCTGCCCCTTGCCGCCGCGCGCGTCGCGCTCGTACAGCGCCAGCAGCACGCCCAGCGCGCCGTGCAGGCCGGCGATGGTGTCGCCCAGCGACAGGCCCGCGCGCACCGGCGCGCGGCCGGGCTCGGCGGTCAGGTGGCGCAGCCCGCTCATGGCCTCGGCCACCGCGGCGAAGCCGGGTTCGTCCTTCTTCGGGCCGGTCTGGCCGTAGCCCGAGACCCGCACCATGATGAGGCCGGGGTTGTCGGCGCTCAGCGTGTCGTAGCCCAGGCCCCATTTCTCCATCGTGCCGGGGCGGAAGTTCTCGATCAGCACGTCGGC